>JBEPVG010000397.1:0-2502 GCA_041691175.1 Chitinophagaceae bacterium | reverse complement strand
GAGTTTACCGATGCATTAATAGAGCATTTTGAGCAACAACAATTATTATTTAATTCACAATTAAAAACAAATGTTATGAACACAGACAATTTTCAGTATTTGAGCGACAACATCAAATACATGGGTTTTGGTGAAAACCTGAAACCAGAATTAGAGAGCAATCTGAATGAGAACCGGGCAGATTTTCAGTTGTACTTTAAAGCAGAAATTAATAAAAAGCCTTTTGAAGCAACATTGAATTTCCGTAAATCCGAAACTACGGACATGTATTTTTTCAACAACTATCACGCGTCGTTGGAAAAGGGAAACGGAGAAAAAATGGAACAAACTTTTTATTTAAACAAGGGAAAAGGCGTTACCGCCAAAGAGGCTTTCAATTTGCTTGATGGCCGGGCTGTTAAAAAAGATCTGGTCACCAAAGAAGGTCAGGCTTACAAAGCCTGGGTTCAACTTGACCCCGCCAATAAGGACAAAAACAACAATTTTGACGTGAAACAATTTCACGAAAATTATGGCTTTGATTTGAAAGCAGCAGTTGAAAAATTTGCCATAGCAGAACTGAAAGACCCTGAAAAAGAAAAGACTTTGCTACAGTCTCTCCAAAAAGGAAATGTGCAATCTGTCAACATTGAAAAAGATGGTAACACTCAAAAAATGTTCATTGAAGCTGACCCCCAATTTAAAAAGCTAAAGCTTTATGATGCTGAAATGAAACCGGTACAAAACAATTCAATTGATCAATACAAATCCGTTGCTTATACTGAGATTAAGATCCCTAAGGAAGAAGTGGCCAATGATAAAAAAAAAGAGTTGAAACAAGAGGTTAAGCCTGAGAAAGAAAAATCAATCAAGAAAAATAATCAAAGTCTTCTGCCAAAAAAAAGGACGCATACCAAAAAAGGTCTTGGTGTTTCCTAGGGAGTAGGATCGATTAATTATTGAATTAAAAATTAGCAACATGAATATTCAGAACATCACGGCGTTAGTTGGGCAACTGCAATCATTGGGTTTTGAAAACCTGGGCTACTCACTGGCGAAGCGGATCTGTTTTAAGCCGGATAACTTCATACTTTCAAAAAAAGTTGAAGAGGGCAAAGACCGTTTAATATTTGAATTATTTTTTAAAAAAGGGGGCAGCGGGGATGAATACGTTTTGATGTATTATGATGCTACGCTTCAAAAAGAAATCGATTTCCCTGATACACCAATAAATGGTGTAAATGTTATTGCCCTGGAAAAGCAGCTACAGGAAATCAATTGGGAAGCCCCTTTTGATGTAGACATAAAAAAGCAGTGGAGCCCGGAAGATATCACAAGTTGGGAGCAAGAACAAAGAATCGAATCGGTCGTGATGGACTTTGCTTCTTTGGAGCTCACTCAGGAAGGCAAAGTATTTGCGACAGGGTTAAAAAATAAATACTGGGCTGGCATTGCCTGCCAGGAATTAACAGGTAGTGCCAGCCCTTTAAAAAACAAAGGGGAAATTAGCCAGCGATTTTATTTTTTTGATGTTCAACCAGGAATTTCAATTGATGAAGCCTATCGGTTTTTACAGAACCGATGGTTGGAGAAACAGCTGCAGATTAAAAGAAAACAATCGGATAGCTCGGAAATAAGTACGGAAGAAAACGACAGTAGTTCTTTTGGAAGTGGCCTTTTAAAAAAGAAACGTTTCAGCCGATCCAAAACTGTTAAGCAAAAAAATCAGCGCAGCTCTAAATAATTTATTATGGAACTTTTTCGGCCTATGACAGAATTTTACGAAGCGATCGAAGACGATGGAAGAATTGGAACGACCCATATCAGTCTTTATTTTGCGTTATTGCAACAATGGAACTTAAGAGGTGGGATAAATCCAGTGATTATCGTAAGAACAAATATTATGAAAGCTGCTAAAATAAATGGCCGTTACACTTATAACCGGTGCATGAACAGCCTGCAAGAATTTGGTTATATAACCTATCAACCTGCATCTGGCAGATTCAATAACAGCACTGTGTATTTAATAGGATTGTGAAAATGAAAATTTGTGAGTATGGAACAGAATACAGCGGTACCAATTTTAATCCCATTTGAGCCGGAAGAATTTTGGAGTCAAATCAGAACCATCATTAGAGAGGAACTGTCCATAAGTCAAAAGGAGCAGCAGTCCTGTAATTCTATAATGGAGACGCCTGGTTTAACGGAGAAGCCACTATATAAAATTCAGGAAATTTGTTCTCTTTTTAGAGTGACGAAGCCCACTATTTATGACTGGATCAAACATGGGAAATTGAAACGAGTAAAGATCAGGTCACGGGTCTATTTCTTAGGCAGTGATATCAGGCAGTTGATGCAAGCATAAACATCAAAAAATCAGGGGAAAACATCAAAAATCAGAGGCTGTCTCAAAAAATCAGCATCTTTTTATTTTATGCATTCGAATACTATAAGTGGATCTGCCATTCTACAGCAATCAATCTGGCATAAATTATTTTTAAACTGGCAATTAAATCTTCTTCA
>JBEPVG010000396.1:0-2505 GCA_041691175.1 Chitinophagaceae bacterium | reverse complement strand
CTTATAGATAATGCAATTAAGTATTCAAAAAATAATCTCAAAATAATTATCACAACACATTCTACCAGCAAGCATCTTGTTATGCAAATACAGGATAACGGCATTGGCATGAACAAGGAAACTGCGAAACGCATTTTCGAAAAATTTTATCGGGCACATACCGGCAATCTGCACAATGTAAAGGGATTCGGATTAGGAATGAGTTACGTAAAAACAGTAATTGATGCGCATAAAGGAAGAATTAAAGTTGATAGCACTTTGGGCAAAGGAAGTACGTTTATAGTTGAAGTGCCTTTAGCAAGTACAAATGCAGAAGTACAAAGTTAGAAGTAATAGGTTCATTTCCATAATTTGCAGTTAACTTCCCCATATCAAACTTCCATCGCCATAACTTAAAAAGCGAAAATTATTTTTTAAAGCATGTTTATAGATTTTTTTCCAATCTTCTCCAACAATTGCAGCAACCAATAACAACAAAGTAGATTGGGACTGGTGAAAATTTGTGATTATCGCTTTAGCAACTTTTAATTGATAACCAGGTACGATTATCATCTGTGTTTTGGTGCTGATTTTTTGTAATTTATTTGCTTCCATCCAATTCAATAAATTTTCTAAAGCCTGCGCCGGGCTTATGTTTGGAGGTAATTCGTAGGCTTCCCATTGATTTAAATTTATTTCCTTGGAAGCGATAAATTTTCCATTTTCCATTCTTTCTTCTTTAATCAATTTTACACCCAGCCAATATAAGCTTTCAATAACTCGAAGTGAGGTTGTACCAACTGCAATTATATCATCATTTAAATGCCTTAATAAATTTTCAATCAATTCTTTTTTAACTTCACTAAATTCTGAATGCATTTGATGTGTTCGCATTGTTTCAGCTTTTACAGGCATAAATGTACCCGCACCTACATGCAGCGTAACAAAATCTTTCAAAATTTTTTTTGAATGAAGTTTTTCAAATAATCTTTCAGTAAAATGCAAACCCGCTGTTGGGGCAGCAACAGAGCCATCATATTTTGCATAAATAGTTTGATAGTTTTTTTTATCTGTTTCTTCAACATCGCGTTTTAAATAAGGCGGCAATGGAATTTTTCCTGCTAAATGCAAAATCTCTGCAAAGCTTACTGAATCATCATTCCAGCTAAATTCAACTAAAAAATGATCATCTGTTTTTTTTATTTTTTTTGCTGTTAAAATCATTTCTTCAGAATCTTTTTTTATTATTTTAATCACTGGTTCTTTCCATTTTTTTGCACCACCTGCTAAACATTTCCAAATTATTTTTTGTGTTTGAAGCATAGCGGAAGTAATATCAACATAACTTTCATCAGGTTCAAGACAAAATAATTCAATGACACTTCCAGTCGATTTTTCAAACAGCAGTCTTGCTTCTATAACTTTTGTATCATTAAAAATGAGCAAGGAATTTTTTGAAAGATGTGCATCAAGGTTCAGGTAAATGTCTTCATAAATATTTCCGTTTTTATAAATTAATAATTTGCTTTCATCTCTTTGAGGCAACGGATATTTTGCAATTCGCTCAGTTGGCAACACATAGAAAAAATCTTTTATTGATATGTTTTTTTGATCCATCTAAAATTGATTTTTTAAAATAATGAGCGGCGCCCTAATATAAATTTTGTCATTTCAAACAATTACTTTCTTTAAGCCTGATAAATTCAATTGATTTCGTTTAAAGAGCTTTTTTTAATGTGGACAAAAATAATTCAATGAAATTTGTAATGAAAGTGGGAAAAAGTGTTATTTTGTGTTTTAAAATGGATTTATTCAATAATTATTGCTTTAATGATTGGCTTCCTTGGTGAATATGCAGCCACTTTAGACGCGAAAGGCCGCTTCTTGCTCCCTGCAGGGTTTAAAAAACAATTGCAGCAGAAAGAGAACCGCTTTATTATAAGTCGTGGCTTTGAAAAATGTTTGAGCTTATATCCCTCAAAAAGCTGGGAACCCATTTATACTAAAATTAGTCAACTAAACGACTTTGACCCTAAAGTAAGGGAATTTCGACGCCAGTTTTTAGGTGGCGCAACTGAAATAGAGCTCGATAATGCAGGACGTTTATTATTACCCGCCACGCTTAAAGACTTTGCCGGTTTACAAAAAGATATTATTCTGGTAGCGGCGTTAGACAAAATTGAAATATGGGATGCAAATAAATATAAACAGTTCTTTGAATCTTTTTCTTCTGAATATTTCAGTAGTCTGGCTAAAGAAGTGATGGCAGATGGAAATTCGAAATCGGAAAACTGAAATTTTGATGAAAGACAGGAAACCAGAAATCGGAAAACCGTCAACTGTCATCCGTCAACCGTTAACTGATTACCATACTCCGGTTCTTTTTACGGAAGTAATGGAAGGCTTGCAAATTAAACCTGATGGAGTGTATGTTGATTGCACTTTTGGCGGTGGCGAACACAGTAAAGGAATTTTGGAAAGGTTAAATGAAAGCGGAAAATTAATCGCTTTCGATCAGGATGCAGA
>JBEPVG010000395.1:0-2505 GCA_041691175.1 Chitinophagaceae bacterium | reverse complement strand
GAACAAGAACACCTGGGAATACGGATTGAAAATAATTATTGGATCACAAAAAACGGCAATAAGGATTTGATGAAAAATATTCCAATCACTGTTGAGGAAATTGAATCTTTGATGAAAAGTCGTTAATTATCCTTATGAAAAATCAAATTCCCAATATTTTCACGTTGCTTAATTTATTTTTTGGCTGCATGGCAATTGTTTTTGCCTTGCAAACAAACAATGTTATTATTTATCTCAATGATCAGTATAATACCAGTTTCAATATTCCCGAAAAGATAAGCTGGGCAGCGATCTGCATTATCATTGCAGCGGTTATAGATTTTCTTGATGGCTTTGTTGCACGATTATTAAAAGCAACCAGTGACATGGGAAAACAATTAGATTCTCTTAGCGATGTGGTTAGTTTTGGCGTAGCTCCGGCAGTGATTCTTTACCAATTATTGAAATTTAGTTTTGCAAGAGAAGAAAATGGTTTAGATGTTTCTATCTTATTTTTAGTTCCGGCATTTATTCTGGCTTGCGCAGCGGCTTATCGCCTTGCAAAATTTAATTTAGATACTACACAAAAATATTCTTTTAAAGGAGTTCCGGTTCCTGCTGTTGGAATATTGGTGGCGTCTTTTCCACTGATTTTGCATTTTAATTTTATCAATATTGTAAATAATATCATCATTAATAAATGGTTTTTGTACTCAGCAATTATAGTACTCAGTTATTTAATGGTAAGCAATCATCGGATGATGTCTTTGAAATTTTCTGATTTTACTTTTAAAAATAATTTGCCTAAAATAATTTTGTTGGTAGTTGCAATTATTGGTGCGTTATTTTTGCAATGGATTGCAGTTCCGGTAGTTTTTATAATTTATATTTTATTATCCTTAACCATCTCAAAAAATAAAGCTGAATGAATTTTGTTGCAGAAATAAAAATAATGCCTTTAAAAGAATTATTAGATCCGCAGGGAAAAGCGGTATTAGGCGGCCTTGCTAATCTTGGTATCAAAAGTGTCAATGACGTTCGGATTGGAAAATACATACAACTCAGCATGGAAGCCGAATCAGCAGAAGAGGCCAGAGCAATTGCAGAAGAAGCAGCACAAAAATTATTAGCCAATCCTGTTATGGAAGAATATTTTATTTCAATTAATTTTAGCTAAATATCTATTCTGGAATTTAGCCACCACATTTAAAAAATGCTTTACATCGTTCCATCTCCAATAGGCAACCTGGCTGATATAACTTTCAGAGCGATTGAAGTTTTGAAATCGGTAGATTTAATTCTTGCAGAAGATACCAGAACTTCGTCTAAACTGCTGCGGTACTATGAAATTGAAAAACCAACAACTCCTTACCATCAGCACAACGAGCATAAAATAATTGCGCATTTAACAACACAATTATTGGCGGGGAAAACAATGGCATTGATTACTGATGCCGGCACGCCTGGCGTAAGCGATCCTGCATTTTTGTTAGTTCGCGAATGTATAAAAAACGACATAAAAGTAGAATGTCTTCCTGGCGCAACGGCTTTTGTTCCTGCATTAGTAAACAGTGGATTGCCCATGAATAGTTTTTGTTTTGAAGGCTTTTTACCATTAAAAAAAGGACGACAAACTTTTTTAAAAAAGATGGCGAATGAAGAACGCACTATGATTTTTTATGAGAGCCCGATGCGATTAATAAGAACTTTAAAAGATTTTATAGAATTTTTTGGCGCTCAAAGACAATGCTGTGTAAGCCGCGAGCTGACAAAGATTTTTGAAGAAAATAAGAGAGGAACGTTGCAGAAAGTGTATGATTATTTCAATGCAAAAGTTGTCAAGGGGGAGATTGTAATTGTAGTATGGGGAAAAGAGTAAAATGAATTCTGTGTTTTTTACCTGTGTAATCTCTAAAAATGAAAACAAATTTTCTTTAATTTTGTACTATGAAAATCTCAATTATCAACGGCCCGAATTTGAATCTCATTGGTACAAGAGAACCTGGTATTTATGGTTCTGAAACCTTTGAACATTATTTTCAAAAACTTCGTAAAGAATATGAAACGGTTGATTTTGACTATTTTCAAAGTAATGTAGAAGGCGAACTGGTTAATGAAATCCAAAGTGCAGATAAAAAAATGGATGCGATCATTTTAAATGCCGGCGCTTACACACACACTTCCATAGCAATTGGCGACGCGATTTCCGCTATTAGAATTCCGGTAATAGAAGTTCACATTTCCAACATAGAGTCAAGAGAAGAATTCAGGAAATATTCTCACATTTCCTCAAAATGTATCGGTACTATTTCTGGATTTGGTTTGAAAAGTTATTTACTTGCGGTTGAAGCGCTTACAAAAAAAATTTGATTTTCATAATCAGTAAACAAACAAATAATCACCATTTTTATTTTCCTTAAAAATTATTTTTTAAGAAGTTCCTGTTATTTTGGGTTGGTCATTATGAAAATTAATTCCTTTTGCTTCAGGTCCAGCAAGAATTACGATCGCGCCTAAAACCAGCAC
>JBEPVG010000394.1:0-2508 GCA_041691175.1 Chitinophagaceae bacterium | reverse complement strand
CGTTAAAGCAGGAATTAAGAAAATAAAAATCCAGGGAGCAAAATCGAAAAAGGAAATAAGCGTTGCATATCCAAAATCAAAAATATTACTGTCCTTTAAAATAAAAAGATACAACGCATTTACAATCAAAAATAAAATGATTGTAATATACCCTGTCAGGCCGCTAAAAAACTGGTGTAATTCTTTTTTCGCAATTGAGATCATCTGATTAAAAAAAGATGCAATTTAAGTGAAGAAAAATAATTAAAATTTTTTGTAAAAAAGAAATGGAGCAATATACTATATGCATTGAAAGCCCGTTAGATATAAAATGCTATTATAAAAGATGAATGCAGCGTTTTAGAAACAATGTTTGTCTTTAATAGGCTGAACTTATAAAGAGAAATAATGTTTAAAATAAAATCGTTTTAAGAATTCCAAATAATTACTTTGAAAAGCAATTTTTAATTGGATAAATTATTTCTAAATATTTGCCGAAACAAACTGCAAAAAGACCCCTGCGAAGGGGTTTTTTTATTTCTGCAACTATCCGAATCTATTATCTTCAAAAGTGAAGAATAGTTGTATAAAAATCTAAACACTGAAACTTTCGCCGCAAGCGCAGCTTCGGCTCGCGTTGGGATTATTAAAATAGAAACCTTTTCCATTTAATCCGTCGCTGAATTCAAGTGTTGTATTTACGAGATACAAAAAGCTTTTTAAATCTGTAACTACTTTTATTCCTTTATCTTCAAACTCCTGGTCCATTGGTTTTATCTCTTTGTCGAAATCCATTTTATAGCTCAATCCCGAGCAGCCGCCGCTTTCAACGCTTACACGCAAAAAATAATCGGCAGGTGAAAAATGTTTTTCTTCCATTAATTTAATAACCTTGGCTTTTGCTTTTTCACTTACGTAGATCATTGTTTAATATGCTAATTTTAATAATGCAAAAGTAGTCTGATTTTTGTATATGTTTCAATTTACCAGTCAATTTTTAACAGCAAGACTTAGGATTAGGGGAAATAAAAATCCGTATTATTTGTTTGTTTGCTACTCCATTATTACATCATTTAATCAGCAAATTGCCCAATTGGTTAATCGTAAAATCTATTTCTTCTTCGGTTGTGAATCTTCCCAATCCGAACCGGATTGAAGAGAGTGCCATTTCATCGCTCAATCCCAATGCCTTTAAAACAAAGGAAGGTTGATGAGATGCTGAAGTACAGGCAGAACCCGAACTTACTGCTATTTTCGTGCTTAATTTTGTCATTAACCCGGCAGCATTTACGTTTTTAAAACTTAGATTGGTCACGTTTGACAAGCGTTGCAGACGGTTTCCATTTACTTCAATTCCGTCTATTTTTAATAATTCATTTTCTAATTTGTCTCTTAATTTTTTCATTCTTTGCTGATCTATTTCCAGTTCATTTCTGCAAAGTTCACATGCTTTTCCAAAACCAACAATCCCCGGAACATTCAGTGTTCCACTTCGCATTCCGCGTTCATGGCCGCCCCCATCTATTTGGCTGGCAATTCTTACTCTTGGATTTTTTCGCCTTACATATAATGCGCCAACACCTTTTGGTCCATACATTTTATGAGCCGAAAATGACATCAGATCAATTCCATCTCTAATTACATCCACCGAAATTTTTCCAACTGCCTGAGTCGCATCTGAAAAAAATAAAATACGGTGCTTTTTTGCAATTGCACTTATTTCTTTTATGGGCTGAATAACGCCAATCTCGTTATTAGCATACATAACAGACATCAATACTGTCGTGGTTTTTATTGAATTCTCCAATTCTATAAGATCAATTAAACCATCATTTTTTACAGGCAGAAAAGTTATTTCGGCACCCATTTTTTCCAAATGCGCACAAGAATCCAACACTGCTTTGTGTTCAGTTTTTACTGTTACAAAATGATTTCCTTTTGACGAATACATTTCATAAATTCCTTTCAAGGCGAGATTATCAGACTCTGTTGCGCCGGAGGTAAAAAAGATTTCGTTTGGTTCGGCATTAATTAATTCTGCTACTTGTTCCCGGGCCTTTTTAACTGCTTCTTCGGCTTCCCATCCAAACGCGTGGCTGCTGCTTGCAGCATTGCCAAAATATTTTGTAAAAAAAGGAATCATTGCATCCAAAACACGCGGATCTATTGGCGTTGTTGCATTATTATCCAGATAAATAGGTAGGTGAAGCATGCTTCTTTTTTCCTACAAAATTAGTTTAAAGGGTTTGAAGTGAATGACAAGAACCTATTGTTTAAATTTGTAAAAAATAATTTTATGAAAAAGATTGAACATGTTGGTATTGCCGTAAAAAAATTGTCGGTTTCCATTCCCCTTTTTGAAAAATTAATAAATGCGCCTTGTTACAAAACAGAAGTGCTCATGAGTGAAAAGGTAAATACTGCTTTTTTTGAAGTAGGAAAAAATAAAATTGAATTGTTGGAACCGTATTCTCCGGAAAGTGTGATCCATAAATTTATTGAAAAAAAAGGCGAGGGGCTTCATCATAT
>JBEPVG010000393.1:0-2509 GCA_041691175.1 Chitinophagaceae bacterium | reverse complement strand
GCAGGTATTTTAAATAATCTGACCCTTCGTTTTCCCAATGAGCCTGCACGACATAAATTATTGGATGTTGTTGGCGATCTTGCTTTGGTTGGATACCCTTTTAAAGCTCATATTATTGCAAACCGGCCTGGTCATTCTTCCAATATTAAGTTTGCAAAAAAAATTAAAGAGCATATAAAGAAATACAAATATCGCCAGGAAATACCCAAATATGACCCCAATATCCCGCCGATATTAGATATACAGGATATAGAAAGAACTTTACCACATCGGTATCCGTTTTTATTAGTTGATAAAATAATCGAACTTTCAGAGACGCACGTAGTCGCTATAAAAAATGTAACATATAATGAGCCATTTTTCCAGGGCCATTTTCCGGGAAACTCAGTAATGCCTGGAGTTTTGTTAGCAGAAGCGCTGGCTCAAACGGGCGGTTTCATTGCTATTCCCCAGAATTCTAAAGATAAATATGATACTTATTTTCTTAAAATAGATAATTGCAAATTCAAACAAAAAGTAGTTCCAGGCGACACGTTGATTTTGAAAATGGAATTGTTGCACCCCATCCGGCGCGGAATCTGTGAAATGAAAGGGACTGTTTACGTTGGAGATAAAGTAGTAACAGAGGCAATTTTAATTGCACAAATAGTTAAACGCCCTAACCAATAATATGATAAGCCCCCTCGCACATATCCATCCAAATGCACAATTAGGTAAGGATATTACTGTTGATCCTTTTGCAGTAATTGAAGATGAAGTAAGGATCGGAGATGGCACTCATGTCATGTCACACGCGGTTATTATGAAAAAAGTAGTTATTGGAAAATCATGTAAAATTTTCCCGGGCGCTGTTATCGGTGCTATTCCGCAGGATTTAAAATTTAATGGCGAGGAAACGATTGTTCAAATCGGGAATAATACAACGATAAGAGAATGTGTAACTATAAATCGTGGCACAAAAGACAAATGGAAAACAGTTATAGGAAATAATTGCTTATTAATGGCTTATGCGCATATTGCCCATGATTGTTGTATAGGAGATTATGTAATTATTGCCAATTCTGTCCAGCTCGCCGGCCATGTAGAAATTGGCGATCATGCAATTATTGGCGGAATGGCTGCAGCAATCCAATTCTCTAAAATCGGCGCCCACACTTACATTGCAGGTGGTACGGAAGTAATAAAAGATGTGCCACCTTACATAAAAGCGGGCCGTTCGCCATTGAGTTATGTGGGCGTAAACTCGGTTGGTTTACAACGCCGCGGATTTACTTCTGAAAAAATAAATAGTATTTCTGAAATTTATCGCAACATTTATTTGCGCGGATTGAACATCTCCCAGGCCACTCAGATTATAGAAAAAGAACTTCCTGAATCTGAAGAAAAAACAGAAATTCTTCAATTTATTAAAGAAAGCAAGCGTGGAATTTTAAAAGTTTCTTCCAAAGAAAACCTGGACGAATTAGTTTAATTAGCAAATTAGCTAATTAGCAGATTAGCTAATGAACTCATGAAAATTAATCTATCAAAACTCGGCAAGCGTTATAACAGGGATTGGATTTTCCGTAACCTGGATTTTCAATTTGATGGTGGAAAACATTACGCGATCACCGGACCGAATGGTTCAGGAAAATCAACTTTATTACAGATCATTTCAGGCTCATCAATTTATAATGAAGGGACCATTGATTATTTTGAAAATGAAAATCCTTTTTCATCAGAAAAAATTTTTGAAAAAATATCTTTCGCCGCTCCTTATCTGGATATGATTGAAGAAATGACATTGACTGAATTTTTTTCTTTCCATGATAAAATGAAAGGTTGGATAACCACGGCGGATACAAAAGAAATTATTTTTTTATCCTCGTTGGAAAATGCAGCTCATAAACAAATCCGATATTTCAGCAGTGGTATGAAACAAAGAGCGAAACTGGCGCAGGCAATTTTTAGCAATACGCCTATTGTTTTATTAGATGAACCGCTTACCAATCTGGATGAAGAAGGTGTTTCTCTTTATTATAATTTGGTAGAAAAATATTGTAAAAACCGGTTGCTAATTATTAGTAGCAACGATAAAAAAGAATATTCTTTTTGTGATGAAATTATTGATGTAAGAAATTATAAAAAATAGAATGAGGTAATAAAGATGTTTTCAGTAAACAAACAAATATCAGTAATTTCTATTTTTCTTTTACGATTAATTCACAGGCTCATTGAATACAGTAAACCAACAAAAAATCTCATTTTTTATTTCCGATAATAAGCTGATAGTATTAAAATCTTAATTTTTTCTCCATCACAAAATGAGGAATAGAAACTTCAGTAAATTCATTTCCAATTGCTGAATAACCAAATTTTTCATAAAATCCAATGGCTGTTTTTCTGGCATGCATGAGCAGTTTCTTATATCCGGCGTCGCGGGCTACGTTTTCTGCAAAATTCATAAGGCTGGCGCCAATTCCCTTTCCCTGTAAATTATTCTGAACTGCCATTTGCCGCAGCTTGATGC
>JBEPVG010000392.1:0-2513 GCA_041691175.1 Chitinophagaceae bacterium | reverse complement strand
ATCTTGTGCTTGACATAAAAAAGAAAACATTGCGAAGCTAAAAATTAAATATATCTTTTTCACTGTAATTTTTTTGGACTTGAAAAAAACAATTCTACAAAAAATATGCCTGAATAAAAATTCCTTTCCCAAGTCCTCCCACCAATTGTCTTGTCCTCCGCCAATTGTCTCGGAATCATTCAGATTTAGGTGAACCGAGAAAACATTTCACACTTCTTTCTGTTTTCAAAAAGAATTTGATGTGCTAACTTTGGTAATCTAATTAATACAAATGATCGACATTGCTATTTCTCCTCAAAAACTAACTTCGAAAGATTTTGCTACAGACCAGGAGGTACGCTGGTGCCCAGGTTGCGGAGATTATTCTATTTTGGCCCAGGTGCAAAAAGTATTTCCCACATTAGGTATTCCCAGGGAAAATTTTGTAATCATTTCAGGAATTGGTTGCAGCAGCCGCTTTCCCTATTACATGAATACTTTTGGAATGCATAGTATTCACGGGCGTGCAACTGCGATTGCAAGCGGATTAAAAGCTAGCCGGCCTGAGTTAAGTTTGTGGATCGTTACGGGCGATGGAGACTCACTCAGCATTGGCGGCAATCATACCATTCATTTGCTTCGACGAAACTTTGACGTAAATGTTTTGTTGTTTAATAACGAAATTTACGGATTGACAAAAGGCCAATATTCTCCTACCAGTGAACAAAGAAAAATCACAAAGAGCTCTCCAGTAGGAAGTATAGATCATCCTTTTAATCCATCTGCATTAGCTCTTGGCGCAGATGCAACTTTTGTGGCCAGGACTATGGACAGAGATCCAAAACATTTACAGGAAATGCTTTTAAGATCGGCGCATCACAAAGGATCTTCTTTTCTTGAAATTTATCAGAACTGTAATATTTTTAATGACGGTGCTTTTGAAATTTTTACAGATAAAAAGTCAAAACCCGAAGAAGCATTATTTCTTGTTCAAGGCCAGCCATTAATATTTGGCGCCGAAAAAAATAAAGGAATCAGATTAAATGGACTCAAACCTGAAGTCGTCACGTTGGATGGAAATGTAGGTGAAAATGATTTATGGATTCATGATGAGAAAGATTTTTATAAAGCGCAAATACTTACGAGAATTTATGACGATCCAAAATTGGAGCATCATTTTCCACGTCCATTTGGAGTTTTTTATGAAACAGAAAGGCCATGCTATGAAGACATTATGGCAAAACAAATTGAAGATGCAAAAGCAAAAGGTACAGGAGATTTAGATAAGTTACTACGCGGAAAAGAAGTATGGACCATTACTGATTAAACGCCTCAGTTTTTATTATTCAAAAAAACAAATGGTTTCAAAACTTTATTCCCCAATGTTTCACGCACTAATTTTGCATTAGACGAAATTTTATATTTATTTATATTGACGACCTCGTAAGTGTTAATGAGATTGTCAATTTTTTCAACATAAAATAAAAGCTCATGAAGAAGTTCAACTTCATGCTCAATTGATTGGGGGTTTGATTTTTCTTTGAACAATACCAAAAGGTCCCTATTGAATTTGTCCATCTTAATTGGTTTTAATAACCTACCATGCCGGTTTTACTAGGGCATCCACATTTGCTTTTGCGTGAAGCACTACAGCTTATCGCAATAACAGACAATGCTACTAATAATATCAACATAGCGCGGCTTAAGTTTTTCATTAAAAGATAATTGTTATGTTTATTAAAAAAGACGAGTTGGTATAAACAAGTTATGAACCTCACATCTTCTTTTAAAATTCATAACACCAAATTAAACTATTTTCACGAATAAATATTGTAAAATTTTTGAGAAAATAAAATATTTTTAACAATTTGGATAAGAAATATCGTGTTTTAGTAGCACCTCTTGACTGGGGCTTGGGTCATGCAACACGTTGTGTTCCAATTATTAATGAATTGATTAAGCTCCAGTGTGAGGTATTCATCGTTGCCGACAAAAAAAATTTTTATTTATTAAAAAAGGAATTTCCTGGCACCGTATTTTTACGATATAAAGGCTATGAAATTGAATATAGTGGCCGTAAAAATTTGTTTGCCCTTACATTATTTTTCCAAATTCCAAAAATTATTTTTTCCATATTTAAAGAAAAAAGGTGGATAAATAAAATCATCCGCATAAATTCAATTGACGCAATAATTTCTGATAACCGGTTTGGAATGTATTCAAAAATAATTCCTTCAATTTATATTACTCACCAACTTTGTATAAAAACCGGCAATATTTTTACTGACCATATTGCCAAAAAAATCCACAATTATTTTATAAAAAAATATACCAGCTGTTGGGTTCCGGATTTTGAAATTGACGGCCTTGCCGGAGAACTTTCACATCCAAAAAATATTCCTTCAAATGTTGTTTTTATTGGTCCACTTTCAAGGTTCATTTCATTGCCGGATGTTGACATAATTTATGATCTTCTTATCTCCATTTCCGGGCCGGAACCCCAACGTACAATTTTTGAAAATGAAATCATAAAA
>JBEPVG010000391.1:0-2514 GCA_041691175.1 Chitinophagaceae bacterium | reverse complement strand
GCTTTCATCGCCTGTAACCATAAAAAAGTTTTTTTGTTTGCCATAATATCTCCGCCTGGTTTCTTACCAAACTTTTCCGGATCTCCAAATGCGTCTAAATAATCATCCTGTACCTGGAATGCAATTCCAAGGTTTTTCCCAAACTCAAAAAGATGCCCTTGATTTCCTAATCCGGCACCGCCTATAATAGCGCCCAACTGTAAACTTGCCGCAAGCAAAACGGAAGTTTTTAACCCAATCATTTTTACATAATCGTCAAAATTCACATCAGGCATTTTTTCAAATTCCATATCAAGCTGCTGTCCTTCACAAACTTTTTTTGCAGTTACATTAAATAAATTTAAAATCGGGTGAAGGTATTCGCTGCTGATTTTATTTAGATACTCATAAGCTGCTATCAGCATCACATCGCCGGCAAGAAGCGCAGTTGATTCCCCATATTTTTCATGCACAGTCTGCATTCCACGCCGCAATGGAGCTCTGTCCATAATGTCGTCATGAACTAAGGTAAAATTGTGAAACAATTCTATGGCAGTAGCTACCTGGTAAGCATCTTCTTTTATTTCATCAAACATTTCGTTGCCCATCAGGCACATCACCGGCCGAATTCGTTTACCCTTTGCCGTTAATAAATATTGGGAAGCATCGTATAATTTTTTTGGTTGCGCCGGAAAATGTCGGGAATCAAATCTTTCTTCAAAAAGTACTGATAATTCTTTAAATGAATGAAGCCCGTTTCTCTCAGGTTTTCCATTCTCCGGATGAGAAACTTCCAATGAATCTTTTTCTATAGAATAAATTTCTTCCATTAATTGTCTTTATTATCAATCATCTTTCTTATTTTTTATAAAATAAGAATCTGCTTTTTTTGTTGGTTTACTGCTTATTCTAATTAATAAAACAGTTCATTAACTAATTTACCAATTTTCATATTATTAGTAATCCATTTTTTTATTTTTTTTCGCTTTCACTGCTTTCTTTTTCAGGCTCTGCATACCAGGAATCCATTCGAAATCTAACTGGCGTTTTTCCAAATTTGCCGCTACTAATTTTATCTCCACTTTATCGCCCATCCTGAATTTTTTACCTGTGCGAATGCCTACCAGTGCGTACTCTTCATTGTCATGTCGAAAATCATCATAATCAGAAAGATCTCTTATCGAAACAAGTCCTTCACATTTTTCATTTACAGTTTCAACCCAAAATCCAAATGATGAAACTCCGCTGATTACGCCTTCCATGTCCTCACCCAATCTATCTATCATAAACTCTACCTGCTTATATTTATTTCCTGCACGCTCGGCTTCCATCGCTGCTCTTTCGCGCTCGCTGCAATGAATGCATTTCTCTTCCATTTTTTTATCAATCTGAATATTATTTTCTAAAAGCTCGTGCAGGATTCTATGCACCATAATATCAGGATAACGTCGGATTGGAGAAGTAAAATGACAATAATCTTTGAAGCCTAATCCATAATGCCCGATATTTTCTGTAGTGTAAATTGCTTTAGCCATTGTGCGGATTCCCAACTGTTCAAGTACGTGCTGCTCGGGCTTTCCATGTACATCAATCATTAATTGGTTAAACGATTTGGCAGTTTCCTCTTCGTCTTTCATATTAAACTGATAACCGAATTTTTTTGCAAAAGCAACAAATGGTTTCAATTTTTCTTCATCAGGCGTATTGTGAACGCGATAAGGAAATGGAATTGGTTTTTTATTTATTTTAATCTTCGAAACGTGCTCTGCAACAGTGCGGTTTGCGAGCAACATAAATTCTTCAATCAACTGATGTGATTCTTTACTTTCTTTGACAATAATCCCCATTGGTTTTCCGTTTTCATCCAATTGAAATCTTACTTCTGTCGATGAAAAATTGATCGCACCGTTTTTAAATCTATCTTTCCTGAAAATTTTCGCAAGAGAATTTAATAAAGAAACTTCTTCGCTATATTTCCCGTTTCCTGAATCTATTATTTCCTGCACTTCATCATAATTAAACCGTTGATTGCTGTGAATAAAAGTTTTACCGATCCAATATTCTTTTACTTTCCCTTTATTATTTATTTTAAAAATCACCGAGAAGGTATATTTATCTTCATTCGGCCGCAGCGAACAAAGTTCATTTGAAATTTTTTCGGGCAGCATGGGATTCACCCGGTCGGGAAGATAAACACTTGTTGCTCTAATATATCCTTCATCATCCATTGCCGTTCCGGGCGTTACAAAATGACTGACATCTGCTATATGAACTCCAATCTCCCAATCATTATTACTCATTTTTTTTATCGAAAGCGCGTCATCAAAATCTTTCGCATCAGCCGGATCAATCGTAATCGTAAGCACATCGCGATAATCTTTTCTTTTGGCCAACTCATTTGGATCGATCGTTGAATCAAGATTATGCGCCTCATCAATAACCAGTTGTGGAAATTTTAGCGTAAACCCGTTTTGAATAATAATTTCTTTCATGGCAAGATCACTGGCATTTTTACCCTCCAGCACAGACACCACT
>JBEPVG010000390.1:0-2517 GCA_041691175.1 Chitinophagaceae bacterium | reverse complement strand
TTTCAAGCCCGGGAGATTTTTCTTCTGTAGAAAAAATTTCAAAAAATATTCACAACACTACTGTTTGTGCTTTATCGCGAGCCGTTCAAAAGGATATTGAAACAGCAGCTCACGCTTTGAAATATGCAAAGCGGCCACGCATTCACACTGGCATCGGCACATCAGATTTTCACATCAAAAGTAAGTTCAATTCTACCCGGGAAGAAATTTTAAAAAGAGCAGAACAATGCGTAAAATGGGCAAGAAATTTTACTGAGGATGTGGAATTTTATGCAGAGGATGCCGGTAGAACTGAAAATGAATATCTGGCAAAAGTAATTGAAGCGGTAATAAAAGCTGGTGCTACAACTGTCAATATTCCAGACACGACTGGTTATTGTTTGCCACATCAGTATGGAGAAAAAATTGCTTTTTTAAAAAATAATGTAAGCAATATTGACAAAGCAGTTATTGCTTGTCATTGTCATAACGACCTTGGGCTGGCAACAGCCAATTCAATTTCAGGAGCGATTAATGGCGCCCGCCAAATTGAATGCACCATTAACGGTTTGGGCGAAAGAGCCGGAAATACTTCGTTAGAAGAAGTGGTGATGATTATCAAACAGCACAAAGCGTTGGATTTTTTTACCGGGATTGATTCTACAAAATTAAATCCAATGAGCAGGTTGGTTTCAGATATAATGCGGATGCCTGTTCAACCGAATAAAGCGATTGTTGGCAGTAACGCTTTTTCTCATTCTTCGGGAATTCATCAGGATGGCTTTTTAAAAGATACGCTTACTTATGAAATCATCTCTCCGGAAGAAGTGGGTGCCGATAGTTCTAAAATTGTATTAACGGCGAGAAGTGGAAGAAGTGCACTGGCATATCGTTTTCAAAAATTGGGATACGAATTTTATAGAAACGATGTGGATATTTTATATGGCCGTTTTTTGAAAGTAGCAGACCACAAAAAAGTAGTGGAAGACGCAGACCTTTGTGAATTAGCAAACAGCTACCGGAATTCAGTTGTGAACGTATGATGAAATGCAAAACCGAATACCTAAAATGAGCAAAACATTATTTGAAAAAATTTGGGAAAAGCACCTGGTAAAATCAATACCTGGTGGACCAGATGTAATATATATTGATAAACATTTTATTCATGAAGTGACAAGTCCGCAGGCTTTTTCAGGAATTGAGAAAAGAGGACAACAGCTTTTTAGGCCTCTGCAAACCATTGCCACAGCGGATCACAACGTTCCTACCATTAATCAACATCTTCCAATAAAAGATGAACTAGGAAAATTACAAGTGCAGCGATTGGTAGATAATTGTAAAAGGCATAAAGTAGAATTATATGGATTAGGCCATCCGTTCCAGGGAATTGTTCATGTAATCGGCCCGGAATTAGGAATTACACAACCAGGAATGACGATTGTTTGCGGCGACAGCCACACTTCTACTCATGGAGCTTTTGGATCTGTCGCTTTTGGAATCGGAACAAGCGAAGTAGAAATGGTTTTTGCGTCACAATGCATTTTGCAAAACAAACCAAAAGTGATGCGAATCAATGTCAATGGAGAATTAAATAAAGGCGTTATATCAAAAGATATTATTCTTTACATTATTTCAAAAATCTCTGCAAGCGGCGCCACAGGCTACTTTGTAGAATACGCAGGATCCGCAATCCGCGCGATTACTATGGAAGCACGAATGACCATTTGCAACATGAGTATCGAAATGGGAGCAAGAGGTGGAATGATTGCTCCGGATAAAATAACATTTGAATACATGAAGAACAGGCTTTTTTCTCCAAAAGAAAATAGATGGGAAACAAAGTTATTAGAATGGAAAAAATTATATTCTGATGAAGATGCGGTTTTTGATCAAGAAATAAATATCAGAGCTGAAGATATTGAGCCGATGATTACTTACGGAACAAATCCGGGTCTTGGAATTACCATCAATGCAAATGTGCCAACTATTGAAAGCATTACTGATGAGGGCGAAAGAAAAAATCTGGTAAAAGCACTGGAATATATGGGATTGACAGCAGGCCAATCTTTGAAAGGAATGCCGGTTCAAAATGTTTTTATCGGAAGTTGTACCAATTCAAGAATTGAAGATTTGCGTTTAGTCGCTTCTGTTATCAAAGGAAGAAAGAAAAACGAAAATGTGAATGTGATGATCGTACCGGGCTCACAACAAGTGGCCGCACAATTAATTGCAGAAGGACTTGATATTATTTTTAATGACGCGGGCTTTAAAATCCGGCAAGCCGGATGCAGTGCTTGTTTGGGAATGAATGAAGATAAAATTCCGGCGGGAGAATATTGTATTTCTACCAGCAATAGAAATTTTGAAGGAAGGCAAGGTGCAGGCGCAAGAACTTTATTGGCAAGCCCGCTAACCGCCGCGGCCGCTGCCATTACAGGAGTTGTAACTGATGTGAGAGAATTTTTAAATTAAAAAAATGAAGCCACTTAAAAATATACGAAGCACATTTATTCCTTTCAGGGAAGGGAATATTGATAC
>JBEPVG010000389.1:0-2521 GCA_041691175.1 Chitinophagaceae bacterium | reverse complement strand
AAATGTTTTTATTTTTAATTATTATTTACTAACAATTAAATTCTAAAAACATGGCTATGGCAAAAAAAGCTGCTCCTAAAAAAGCTGCTGCAAAAAAAGCTGCTCCTAAAAAGGCTGCTGCAAAAAAGAAGTAATACTGCATTTTTAAAGCATAGTATTTCTAAAGTCCCGAAAATTTCGGGACTTTTTTTTATCCCGGTTTATTATGCAAAATCTCTAAAGGCCCTTTCCCACATTCACTTACAGCCATACAAAATCTTTTATACAATAAAGATTTTATTAATTTACCGGTGATGCATTTTACATTTGATATATGGATAACTATACAATAGCAAAATCATTTTCGCTGCTTTCCAAATTGATGGACATACATGGAGAGAATAGTTTTAAATCAAAAACATATTCAATCGTAGCATATAAAATTGAGCAACTAACGGTTGACCTACAAACGCTTTCTCCGAAAAAAATATTTTCGATAAATGGCATAGGAGATGCCATTGGAAATAAAATTCTTCAACTGCTTGGCACGGGAAAAATGAAAGCATTGGATGAATTAATCGTTAAAACTCCCAAAGGAATTATAGAAATGATGAAAATAAAAGGCATCGGCCCAAAAAAAATTTTTATCATTTGGAAGGGAATGGAGATTGAAAATATTGGCGAATTGTTATACGCGTGTCATGAAAACCGATTGTCTTTAACGAAAGGCTTTGGAAAAAAAACCCAGCAAAATGTAATTGAGTCTATCTTGTTTTACCAGGAACAACAGGGCAATTATTTATATGCCCAGGTTGAGCAACTTGCATCCGATATTGAAAGCTTACTTCATAAATTATTTAATATAGAAAATATAAAAATCACAGGATCTTTTGCAAGGCAATCTGAAACACTTGACGAGCTCGAATTTGTTGTTGCACTTCCTGAAAAAAATATCATTGATAAAATTTCTTCTATTATTGAGTTTGAATTTATTGAAAAGACATCTGAATTTATTTTGTATAAGTACAATGGAAGAATTAAAATAAAATTCTTCCCTGCTGATGAAAAAACATTTTTACAAAAAAGTTTTGAGACCAGTGGAACAACGGAATTTATGAATGCATTTAACGAGCACCTGGACGAAACAAAATTTAAAATTCATGGATCAAAAGCAGATACGGAGATGTTTAAAAAATCAGGGTTGCAATTCATTCCCTCGTTTTTAAGAGAAAATGGTAACATTATAAATATTGCAAAGCAGCATAAAATCCCTGAAGTAATTAAGCCCGGTGACATTAAAGGAATAATACATTGCCATAGCAACTGGAGCGATGGATCAAATACATTGGAAGAGCTTTCAAATGCATGCATAAAAAAAGGCTATGAATACCTTGTAATTAGCGATCACAGTAAGTCAGCGTATTATGCGCAGGGCCTAAATGAAGAACAAATAGGAGCGCAGCACCGCCTGGTACAAGAACTTAACGATAAACTAAAACCATTTAAAATTTTTAAAAGTATTGAAAGTGATATTTTAAATGATGGAAGCCTTGATTACAGTAATAACATTCTATCAACTTTTGACCTCGTTATTACTTCAGTACATTCAAATCTTAAAATGAATGAAGAAAAAGCAATGATGCGGCTTCTTAACGCAATTGAAAATCCATATACCACCATACTGGGACATCTGACGGGAAGGCTGCTACTAAGCCGAAAAGGCTACCCTATAGATCATCCAAAAATTATTGATGCCTGTGCTGCAAATAAGGTTGTTATTGAAATAAATGCTCATCCAAAAAGATTGGATATGAGCTGGCAATGGCTGGAATATGCGTTGTCAAAAAATGTTTTGGTATCGATAGACCCGGATTCCCATTCTATAGAGGAATTTGACAACACAAAATACGGAGTGCTGGTAGCCCAGAAAGGTATGGTTACTTCTAAAGACAATCTTAGCAGTTTTTCATTAACTGAATTTGAACAGTTTTTAAAGAACCGGAAGAAGAAGTGAAGAACAAGAGAATTGAATGGACAACCGGCTACTCTTAATTATTATTTCGTACACCCACACAAATTAAAACTCACACTTCAACTACGGGCAACTCCACAAAGAAAACTGTCCACTGATTTTCCTGTGTTTCAAACCATATTCTTCCATTCATTTTTTCAACTATCCCTTTACACATAGCGAGCCCGAGACCTGTTCCTGAGGTCTTCGTTGTAAAATTTGGCGTAAATATTTTATTATGCATTTCCGCTGGAATACCACTACCATTATCTTTTATTAATACAACAGCTTTATTCGCAGTGAGCTTACTCGTAATTTCTATTACCGCATCCCGTGTTTCAGGTACAGATTGAACCGCATTTTGCAGAAGGTTTGTAAATAACCTGTTGATTTGGGTTTTATCACCTTCAATCAATAATTCGTAGGGGTATAAATTCGTAATAGTTTTTAATTTTCCATTCGCAGAATAAAGAGTACTTACATTTTCAAGTGTACGGTTTACATCAAAAAGCTGGTTCCGTACATTTCCTA
>JBEPVG010000388.1:0-2522 GCA_041691175.1 Chitinophagaceae bacterium | reverse complement strand
ACACAATTTTTCCAGGAGCAATTTCTATAATTTTATCAATCAGCTTTGCATGTAGCCCTGCCCGTGGAGGATCAACAATTATAACATCAGGCCTGCCATGAACATTAAAAAATTCGCCATTACATATTTCAATAACGTCACCGCAAAAAAAGGAAGCATGATCTAAATTGTTGAGAGTAACATTTTCTTTCGCATCCTGAATTGCTTCTGAAATTAAATCTACTCCAACTATTTTTTTTGCATGCTTACTTAAAAAAATTCCGATGCTTCCTGTACCACAATACAGGTCATAAATAATTTCATTCCCATTTAGCGAAGCAAATTCTTTTACTACATTATAAAGCCTTTCGGCCTGTTTGGTATTGGTTTGAAAAAATGATTTAGGAGAAATTTTGAAATTATAATCTCCCAGCTTTTCAATCACGTATCCTTTCCCAAATACTGTTTGTGGATTCAAATCATAAATGCTGTCATTCCATTTTGCATTAATGGTGTATAATAAAGTTGTAATAGACGGAACCTGTTCAAGTAAAAAGTTGCAGATCCGTTCCCGCTCTTTTTTGTCATCATATCCAAAAATCAGGTTCACCATAAGCTCGCCTGAATCACAATTTCTAATGACGATATTTCTTAGCCAGCCATTATGATCTTTTATATTATAATAGCTATAGTTATTAGCCATAGCAAATTCACGAATACTGTTACGGATCTTATTATTCACATCATCCATCAGCCAGCATTCATAAATGTCAATGATTTTATCATACAATCCTGGAACATGATATCCTAATGCACCGCCCGGCCAATCGTCATCGCCAAGCTCTTTTAATTCCTGTACGGATAAATATATTTTGTTGCTGAAAGTAAATTCAAGCTTGTTCCTGTAATGAATAATCTTCTCTGAACCAATGATTGGCAACACCGGAATATCTTTAAGATGACCAATTCTTTTAAATGCATCAACGGTCTCCTGTTCTTTATATTCCAGTTGCTTTTGATAAGGGAGCATCTGCCATTTACAGCCACCGCAAACGCCAAAATGAATGCAAAACGGTTCAACCCTTTCTTTACCGAGCTCTTTAATTTTAGTCGCTTTTCCTTCGGCCCAGTCCTTTTTATTTTTTGTAATCAAAACATCCACTACATCTCCGGGTACAGCGCCTTCAACAAAAATTACTTTACCGTCAACTCGCCCAAGCGCTTTTCCTTCGGCCGCATAACTGGTAACAGCCAAATCTTCCAATACAAATTTCTTTTTTCTTTTCATCCTTTTTTATTCTGAGGTATCTATGGATTGAAGAGTAAAAATACTTCATGAAACGCTATTTGAATTTGACTAAAAATGTTAAGTATTTAAAGGTTTAAATTTTTTGCGCTCAATTTGAATATTTTTGTCAACCATTTTTCTACTAATGAAACTATTTTTTAGCATTACGGTTTTTTTATTTTCGATAACAGCTTCGCTTGCCCAGGGTTACAAAGTATCGTTGCACACACCAAATTTTAAAGATGGAATTGCATATCTCACGTATTATTATGGCAAGAATATAAACGTTGAGGATTCCGCTGCAATAAATGACAAAGGAGTTGCAGTATTTCAAAAAAATGAAACCCTGCGTTCGGGAGTCTACTCAATTGTTTTTCCGGGGAAAAATAAATTATTTGATTTCCTCGTAGATAAAGAACAGTTGATTACAATAAATGCAGATACAAGCGACCTGGTAAATAAAACCACAGTAAACGGATCTTCAGAGAACAAGCTTTTCCAACAATATCAAAAATTCGTTTCCTCTAAGGGAATTAGATTGCAAGAGGAAATGGAAGCTTTTAAAAATTCAAGAAGAAAATCTGATAGTTTATCGCATGAAAAAAATTATAATACGCTCAATAAAGAATTAACTGATTACAGGGATAAGATAATCATGGAAAATCCTAAATCAATGTTAGCCGCCTTACTAAAAAGCATGAAAGAGCCTCAAGCCGCAATGGCAAAGCCTGTTACCAGGGAAGATTCCATCAATAATTACCAGTATTACAAAAAACATTATTGGGACGGAATAGATTTTACTGACGACCGGGTGATACGTACCCCATTCTTTCTGCCAAAATTGGAAAGGTTTTTTAGAGAAATAATAACGCCCGCTCCGGATTCAATTATTAAAGAATCAGATTACCTGCTTTTAAAAGCAAGAGTATCACCTGAGATGTATAAGTTTTTACTTAACTGGCTTACTGATGAATACATCAATCCTAAGTATATGGGACAGGATGCTGTGTTTGTGCATTTATTTGAAAAATATCATTCCAAAGGTGTTTCATCATGGCTCAATGAAAAGCAGATGACAGCAATTTCAAACAGGGCCTATATGCTTATGTCTAATCTGATAGGAGAACAGGCTGCAAATCTTGAGATGGTTGATACAGCAGGCGCGCCGCGTTCGTTATATGATTTACAAGCTGCTTACACGATTGTCGTTTTCTGGGATCCTACCTGCGGCCATTGCCAGCACGAAGTACCAAGG
>JBEPVG010000387.1:0-2529 GCA_041691175.1 Chitinophagaceae bacterium | reverse complement strand
GTTCCACATCTTCCTATTCCTTTGCATTCTCCAAAATCCTCTACATAAATTTTTTCATTAATAAGAATCATCAGGTTCCTGAATTCGCCTTCATAGGTAGCTACTTTTATTTGCTCACCGAAGTAAAACAAAGTAAAAATTATATCTCTTTTTTGTGTGATCATTTAAATTCCGGAGGCAATTTCGTTTTGGTAAAATTTCAGTGAAGCATTACAACCAAGAGAGACTTGCATGATGATTTTTAGAAAGCTTTACAAGATTCTCATTTCTATTGATCGGTTTTTTTTCCATCTCTTTTTTATAATTATACCACAAATCTATAACACAATTAATTGCTTAAAGTCATAGTAAATAAAACGATGCTTTTTTTGCAATATTTTCTTAAGACCATAGAGCAAACGCTATCGGTAAAAATAAAATTCCCAAAAATCTTATTGATAAAAATTAGTCTTCTTTCTGAACAAAAAAACCGTCCTAAAATAATCAGGACGGTTTTAGCCAGCAATTAAAAATAATCAGGAATCAGCATGAACTTTCATATCCCGATTCTTTTTTATCACATCATGTGATTCTTTCAATTTTGCTTTCTGAGCTGATAATAACTGAATGGCCAATGCGGACAAATCATCTGTTGAAAGCGCATCTTTGTATGCTTTTCGAGCAGCATCTTCACCAAATTCGCAAAGCTCCAGTGCTGACTTATCAGAATGTCCCTGAAAAGTGGATTTTACATCCATCCAGGTTCGATAAATTTTACCGGAATTTGAGGTGCTACTTTCATCAGCTTCACCTCCTAATCTATTGATCTCGGCAATTAACTCGCGCTTATTATTCTTCACTTTGATGAATCATTTGACTGAATAAAGAATCATAACCTACTTATCATTTTTACTATCCTCAATCGCTTTTTCATAACCTTTAATGCGGTCGTTATTTATTCGAACCAAGTCATTTAAAACATCAATAATTTTTTCATTGTTTTCCATAAGGTAAATAATAATTTAAAATTCATAAAATACCATGCCATTATTTTTCTACCATAACTCGAATTTGCAGTCTCACGTATTTGGTAGTTTCAAAAGTTTTATAAAATTTGATGTAAGATTATTGTAAGGATAATCTGTTGAAATTAAAAAACAGTTATGATTGCCGTTAGGGAAATTTTTTACACAAAAAGATTTAATTCAACAATTAATCTGTAAATCAAAAAGAAGGTTCATCTGCACTCGGGCCGTAACTTCCGGGAATCGGAATATTTAATAAACGCAGAAAAACTCCGAGTTGAGCGCGATGATGGATTGTTTGACTTATCCCAGGATTACGAATAGATTCGTACTTTGTCGTAACGATCAAAACTTTATCGCCACTCTTCAAGGTCCATGTTTGCAAAAGGTCATCTTCATTTTTAACACTTAATAAAGCTGTAGTCGCTTTCTTCATTGAATCTTCCAGAATATTCAATAAGTCGGCAGGCGTATTTGCAACCGGCCGCTGAAAAGTATTATCCTTAAAGTCAAACTCATCTCTGTTTATAGCCAGATCAATCCATGCCGGTAATTCTGCAATGTGCGTAGAAAGCTCTTTGATATTCATACTTTTTTCATGAGGCTTCCATAAGAAATCTTCAGGCTTAATTAGTTTAAAAAATTTGCGGGTTGTTGAAGCCTCCTGTTCAAGCTCTTTAATTAAAAACGGAATGATTTGCATATATTTCTGTTTAAAAAATTTTATAAATAAACAAACTTTGATGAATGAATAAGAAACAAATTTAAACCAAAAACGCTACAAGGTTGCCATCCTCAATAAGTTGCTTGAGGGTAAATATTTCTAATGTTGGAAATCTTCAATTCTTAAATTTTCTCTAATTTTTTTTTCTCCACAAACCTTTCTTTTTCTTTTCTGTATAAATTTCGTTTGCTTTATCAATCATTGTTACAAATTCTTTCTCTAAAAAATTTTCACTGGACAAAGAGGCAGTGGCAATATTTCTAATTATTTCCCAATCAATCGTTGCAGGAAAATAAATTGATTGTCTTAATTTTAATCCAAACATAGCCACCGCAGCAGCAAATTGTAGCTCATTATTAATGGAATCAAATCTTTTATAATTATCCGGGCATTGATATTTCAAAGTCTGTTCAAGTGTATCATTTGGCAACCGGTAATGAACTATGAAATCTGCAATATTTGTTTGTTTACTATGCACAGAATCCGGCGATGATGTAAGCAATTCAAAGATGACTGTATTTCCAGATGCAGAGCCAATTTCGCCGCCTTCCAGTTCATAATTATTTTCTGCGATGATGCTTTTTTTATTATCATAACCTATCAAACGATATTGTTTTACAAAGCCAGGATCAAACTTAACATTAATGTAAACGTTGCTGGCAATGGAGTACAGCGTTTGAGTAAATTCTGTCACCAATACTTTTTCCGCCTCTCTCACATCATCAATGTAGGCGAAATTTCCATTCCCTTTTTTTGACAATGCTTCAATTTTTGAATCTTTATAATTGCCCATTCCAACAC
>JBEPVG010000386.1:0-2533 GCA_041691175.1 Chitinophagaceae bacterium | reverse complement strand
ATCCAGGTCCTGGCTCATCGCCTGGTTATATTTTTGTGCCTGTTCTATCTTTTGCTGCGCTAATTGCAACTCGTTATCCGTGCGGTGGTATTTTTGATAAAAACTATAATTCAGAACTATACTTCCAATCAATAGAAGAAGCGAAGCCGCGGCAATTAATTTATAAAATGGAATAACTGTACTTCCTTTATTGATTGAAATTACGGGCGCAATTTCATTTTCAGGAAAAACATGTTTAAAAAGTTTTTCTTTGACCGAAGGAGAAGGCTGAACAGAATTTGATTGCGCATATTTTTCAAGCGACATTTCCATATCGTTCAACTCCTGTTTTAAATCAGGAAATTGTTTTAAATGTTCTTCTACTACATGAGTTTCTTCAGGGGAAGTAATTCCCATAGCGTAAAGCTCAAGTAAACCGGATAATATAAATTCTTCTTTCTACAATTTAAAGTTCTAATATTTTTTTTAATTCGGAAATGGCAGTTCTCATTCTTGTTTTTACCGTTCCCAGCGGAATATCTAATTTTTTAGAAATTTCTATTTGGGTGAATCCTCCAAAATAAGCCAAATCAATTACTTGCTTTTGGTCTTCTTTCAAAAAGGACACTTGTTTTCTAATTCCCAATGAATCGAACCTTTCGTTTTCATTGATACTATTGCTGACATTAGTTACGGCATTTTCGGAGTTTTGGATTTTTGATTGCTTCTTATAGCTTTTGCTGCGAAGAGTATCAATGGCGAGATTTCTGGAAATATTAAGCATCCAGGTAAAAAGACGCCCTTTAGAAGAATCATAAGTTGAAAAATTATTCCAGATTTTTACAAATGATTCTTGTAAAACTTCTTCTCCCAATTCGTGGTTGTTGATTATTTTTAGAATAATGTTGAATAAGGCCCCGGAATAATGATCATATAAATAACTAAACGCAGACTCATCGCCACTCTTCAGTAAGGTGATCAAATTTTCTTCACTATATGTTATTGTTCCTGCCAAAAATGTTCTTATATGAAATGTAACCAATATAATAAAGAAAAACTTTCTCTATCTATTGAAATGGTTACAAATCTAAGGTAACCGTATTTCCCAACAAAATATCTAATCCAATAAAGGATTTAAAGATGTTCAAGTAATCAACAAATCTTAAAAGAGGACACCTGAAACGACAACAATATTAAAAATCGGGTAGACAAGATTCGAACTTGCGACCCCACGCCCCCCAGACGTGTGCGCTACCGGGCTGCGCCACTACCCGTTTTTTAAGTTTTGTAAATCTAAAACAGATTTATTTATCAAAAGAAAATAGAAATTGAAGTTATTTATTGGTTTACTATTATACACCGAAAGAACTTCCACAGCCACAGGTGGTGTTCGCATTTGGATTATTGAAAGTAAATCCACGCGCGTTCAAACCGCCCTCCCAATTGATTTCCATGTCTTTTAAATAAATTAAATGTGCGGGATTTATGATGCAGGAAATGTCTTCTATTTCATAAATTTCATCTTTATCTGTTTTGTCTTCAAAGCCCAACAAATAAGACATTCCCGAACAGCCGCCGCCTTTAACGCCAATGCGTAAATATTTTTCGTTGTTAGATGCTTCAATCATCAGTTTCTTAATTTCATCTACCGCAGTTTGCGTTAAAGTAACCGGGGGTTTATTGATCGTTTCCATTTGCTTTAATTGTGCCAATTTGTTGATTGATTAATTCATAAAACTCGTGTTTACGAAATTACAACCTTTACTAATGGAATGATTATTTTTGCTTATAAATTATAAAAATGTCAACATTTGAATCCATAATTATCATCCTTTTTCTTGTTTTATTGCTAGCATTCGTTTGGATATTGACGGAATTTACTACCATGAAAAAAGAATTCGCCGATAGGAAAAACAATGACCCTGATACTTTAAAACTTCGCTTGCAGGCTTACGAGAGGATTACTTTATTAACAGAAAGAATTGCTCTGCAGAATTTATTATCGCGCAATACGAACGCAAGCTTAACATGTCGGCAAATGCAAGCCACGCTCATTGATTCGATCAAGCAGGAATATGATTATAATATCAGTCAGCAAATTTACGTTTCCACCGAAGTTTGGCGTGCAGTAAATAATCTAAAAGAACAAAATATTTATATCATCAACCAGCTTGCATCCACACTTCCGGTGCAAGCTTCGGGCATGGATCTCAATAAACACATCATTGACTATTTAATCAATAATTCGAATGCCTCGCTGCATAATATTGTGCTGGATGCAATTAATTTTGAAGCAAAAAAAATAATGTAAAAATTGAAAATAAAAAATGCAAAGATTTGAAGAAGTGTAAATGTAAGTACAATGAAAAAAATAGTAACTGATTCAGGAATAGAAATTAAAAAAGTATATTCTTCAGAAGATCTTTCAAAACATATTGGTGAAGAAATGCCGGGAAAATTTCCCTTTACACGCGGCGTAAAGGAAGACATGTATCTGTCTCTTAAACACATCTCCGACCCCACGAGACGGACGCCGAGCTCGTATGCCGGCTGC
>JBEPVG010000385.1:0-2544 GCA_041691175.1 Chitinophagaceae bacterium | reverse complement strand
AAAGATTTCGTTTCTTCTTCAGAATTGTACGAGAGTTTCAAAGGATTTCATGGCGACGATAACAAAAATGTTTCAACAATAAATTTCAAAAGTATATTATCCTCAAAAGGGTTTAATTTAAAGAAGACAAAAAACTACTCCTACCTTGTTAGTGCTTTTACTTATTTAAAGAATTTCGAAGTTTCTTTAGATATTTATGGGCACGGTAATGTGGCAGATTTTGAAATATTGGAAAATGAAATTGAAAAAAATAATTCTGCAATTGTTTTTAAAGGCCCTGCAAATAACATTCATGAATTACTACCTGATTATGATTTATATGTTTCTTGTTCCAAACACGAAGGTTTTGGAATAGCCGCAGTAGAAGCAATGGCATTAGGCCTTCCTTTAATATTAACTGATTTACCTGTATATCATGAAGTAACATTCAATAATGCCCTGTTTTTTGACATACAGAATCCGGCATTTTTTGCTGAATTGATCAAAGAAATTTTTGAAGGCAAACATGATTTGGATAACCTCTCAATGAAAGGAATTTGCCTTGCTAAAAAATATACCAAAGAGATTTACCTAAACAATCTATTCAGTATTTATGATGAAATGCTCAACTATTCAAACGCATCTGATAAATGATATTTTTCTCAAAACCCGCTTCTATTATATTACTATTCCACAGGGTAAATCCATACAGGGATAAGATGTGGGACCCAATGGATATTGAGCTGTTTGAGAATACCTTAAAGTATGTTCAAAGAAAATTTCATACAATTCCCCTCAATGAACTTTTGTTTGACACGCCTACACAATCATCAAAGCCTTTGGCTGCCATTACTTTCGATGATGGTTATCACGATTTTTCTGATTATTCAATGCCGCTTTTACAAAAATTTAATTTGCCTGCAACTCTTTTTGTTGTGACAAACTGCACAGAAAATAATACTCCTACATGGACTTACCTGGTTGACTACCTTTTTGAAAACACTTATAAATTACAATTAGCCAATTTCAAATTCCCGGATTTACCTGTGGAATTTCAAAATGTAAAATGGATTAATAAGGATCAGAGAATGGATTATGGTAAGAGAATTAAGCAATATTTAAAATGGATTCCTTCGGCTAAGCGACAAGTAATCATCAGGAGTTTAGTTGACAATTTTAATGATGTAAAAAAACCAGATGGAATGATGCTTACATGGAAAGAATTGAATGAGATAAAAGCTGCAGGCATAGAGATAGGATCTCATTCCATTACTCACTCTACCCTGGCAAGTGTTGAAGATGAAAATGAATTGAAACAAGAAGTAGAAGTGTCCGCAAAAATTTTAAAAGAAAAATTGGGCGTTATTTCTCCAGTATTTTCTTACCCTTGCGGTAGCTATAATGAAAGAGTAAAAGCTTTTACAAAAAACGCAGGATATAAGGCAGGGCTGGCAGTAAATGGGAGATTATATAATCCTTCTAAAGATGATCTTTTTGAAGTGCCGCGAATAGAACTTTACAATCAGTCATGGATTAAGACAAAAATGAGAATGAATGGAACCGTGAGTTTTATTGAAAAAATTTTGAAACCATAAAGAATTCTATTACTTCAGAAAAATATACGCTCGATCTTCAAATACCATAACAACCAATCTTTTAATATTGAAAAATATCCTTTTCATATCTTATGATGGAATGACTGACCCTCTTGGCCAAAGCCAGGTAATTCCTTATCTCGAGGGGCTTACAAAATATGGGTACAGGTTTACTATTCTTAGTTGCGAAAAGCCGGAAAAATACACTTTACATAAAAACGAAATTGAAAGTTTATTGGAAAAAAAATCTATTAAATGGGTTCCGATAAAATACCATAAAAAACCAGCTGCTTTTTCTACTGCTTTTGACGTTTATAATTTGAAGAAAAAGTCAAAAAAACTTCATGCGAAAGAAAAATTTGATCTGGTTCATACCAGGGCCGGAATACCGGCTTTAGTAGGTTTGTGGCTGAAAAAAAAATACGGAATTAAATTCTTAAATGATATTCGTGAATTTTATTCAGACAGCCGTATCGAAGGAGGAATGTGGGACACAGATAAGTTTTTGTACAAAAAAATTTACCTGTTTTTTAAACAAAAAGAAAAAGAAGAAATCATTCTTTCTGATGGAATTGTTTGCCTTACACAGGCTGCAGAAAATATTATTAAAAATTGGCCGGAATATAAAAATGAAATTCCATTGCAAGTAATTCCATGTAGTGTTGATACAAATTTATTTGACCCGGAAAAAATAGATAATTACCAAAAAATAAAATTGAAAAATGAATTGAAAATAAAAGATGAAGATTTTATTTTCTGCTACCTTGGCTCTATTGGAAGTTGGTACCTTACAGATGAAATGATGCTGTTTTTTAAAATTATTAGCGATAAAATTCCAAATACAAAATTTCTATTTATCTCTCCTGCAGAACATAAAACCATTATCGCTACAGCAAACAAATTCGGTTTGCAGGAAAATAAATTAATCATTAAAAAGGCAAATAGAAAAGAAGTGCCTGCGCTGTTATCC
>JBEPVG010000384.1:0-2548 GCA_041691175.1 Chitinophagaceae bacterium | reverse complement strand
GGCCACAAACTTGGGTACAGCAATTTTGATAACGGTGATCAATCGAAAAACACGACACCCTTTGGAATCATCATGATGGGTGAATTATTTCAAAACAATCATCACTTTGAAAAATTAGATCCAAATTTTGCCAGGAAATGGTTTGAGTTTGATTTCACTTACCAGATAATGCGCGGCTTGCAACTCATACAAATCATTAAGCTAAGTCCTAAAATAATAAAGGCTTGATTTTAGTATTTAATCAATTGATTAATTTTTAAAACCCTATCAATCCTCCATTAGAAAACTCCTTAATTCTTTATCGCCATTATCATATTTAATGAATTTAGCTTCATTAACGTGTTCAGAGAAAATCAATTGCATATTCGGTTGTTAAAAAGAATAATTTAATTGATTTATAGCATGGTCTTTGCCTTTTTAGGCTGAAAGTTTAAAAATACCATCCAATGAATAACCAAAGTTTCATTTCGCCGCCGGATAATATTTACGTAAATTCTCCCGATACCCGTTCTAACAACTTTCAGGAAGAAAAGAAGTTAGATTTCGTTACTACTGAACAATTATATAACGCCATTTTTGAAAATGCTTTTCACGCAATGTATATTGGAATTGGCGATGGAAGAATTATAAGATTCAATGAAAAATTAGCAGCATTATTTGAATATTCACAATTGGAAATAACGCAAAATGATTTTTCACATCTTTTTGATATTTATGAAAAATCTTTTACTCATTTTTTAGACCAAAGAAGAAAGCAGGGAATTGCGAAAGCAGAAATAACTGGGATAAAAAAATCTGGCGAAACTTTCCCCTGCAGAATTTCTTCAGTGACTTATGAAACAGATAATGGCAATAAAAGATTTATGAATACGATTGTGAATATTTCAAAAGATCCTTCGGCAAGATGGATAATTGCGGTATAGCAGAAACTATTTGTTATCACTGTTTCAGCAGGCTTATTTTTTCAGTTTATCAACAAAAATTTCTTAAAGTTTTAAATTTTTTTTTTGAACTATAGCCATTTAGCTGCGATGTATTTTTTATTTTATCTGTTTACAAGATATCAATTGAATCTAAAGAATTAAAGTATTGTTGCATAGTAAATAAACAAATAACTGAAATTCCTTCTTACAATTTTTTCGTTTTTTTTATAAAAAAAAAAGAAACCAGAGGTTTCTATTTTTTAAGTGTTTATTATTTTTGAAAAATAATTTTTAAAGAAATATTGTTTATAGGAAATCTTTATTTTACCAATTTCACATTTACCGCATTCGCGCCCTTTGGACCCATTTCTACTTCGAAACTAACTTTATTATTTTCTTTTATTGGCTCTGATAATGAATTTGCATGAACAAAAACACTTTCGTGGGTTTCCTGATCTTTGATAAATCCATATCCTTTATCATTATTAAAAAATGTTACAATGCCTTTGCGGATCAGGTCTTCAGGATTAACTTCTTCGTGCTTTGGAACACCAATCTCAATATCTTCTACATTCACTATAATCTTTTTGCGGGGATCCGGTGGCTTTGAAGAAAGATTGCCGTTCTCATCCAGGTAGGCGATCATGCTCTCCGGATTATTTTTACTGTTTTCTCTGCGCTCTTGTTTTTTTTCTTCTTTATCTTTTTTGTTTTGTCTTTTTTTCTTTTCTCTTTCCTTTTTATTCCATGTTTCTGCCATTATATTTTACTGATTTTTTTATTTGATACGTTTAGAATCGGTTGATGATTGTTATTCCCGATAAATTTTTTTCGGAAAGTGATCAAAGGTACATCAATATTCTTGTTTTTTTAATAAATAAGTCTCTATGCAAAAAGGTGGAATATCATTATGAAATAAGAACAACAAGCTTATTTCGGGGGTTTAAAATCAGGATTATTATACATTGATTTATCGAACAGATAATATTTTCCGTCATTATAATTTTTCCAGTATCTATGACCCAAAACATCATAAAATAAGCGCCCATCGACGCTTTTGCTTGCAGCGCCATCATTTACTGTAATCACTTTCGGAAATTCCGGTTTTGGTTTTTCTTTTACGATTGGTTTTTCGGTCTTCTCAGGAGATATTGTCACTGAAGAATCTGCTTTTTTCTCAACCGGCACAGGTGCAACTTTAACGTTAACTCCAGAAGTGTTGTTTTCACTTGGAGTGACAACTGCTGTTTTTGAAGGGACTGTTTTTCTACCGCAGCTTATTAAAGCGCCCATAAAAAAAATAAAAACAAATAACCTTTTTATATACATTCGAAGAGAAATTTCTTTCCATTATTCAAAAATTATGCCGCGGAAGATAACAATCGTTTCTTTTAAAAAAATAATTGCAATCCATTCAATCTTTATTTGAAAATAATTAGATGTTAAAAAGTAAATCTTTATTTTTTGTTGCTTTACTGTGTATCAATTTCTCAAAAAAAGATTTTGATAAAATTTTTATTATTACCGAAGTATACATACGAAACAGGCACTTCTTTTTACAATGCAGTAAGATTATATTTATTCCATTCTGGAGTTGTAAACTTTAAATTGCTTTAATTTATTTT
>JBEPVG010000383.1:0-2516 GCA_041691175.1 Chitinophagaceae bacterium | reverse complement strand
TGGCTGTTCCCTGTGGCGACCAGAGAGATTTTGAATTTGCAAAACATTTTAATATTCCCATAACAAATATTATTGGAAATCATTTTAGTGGAAATGAAGCGAATCCAACAAAAGAGGCTATTCTTGAAAATTCAGGATTTTTAAATGGCTTATTGATGAAAGATGCCATCGGAATTGCCGCTGGCAAAATAGAAGAATTGGGCATTGGAAAACGAAAAGTAAATTATAGAATGCGCGATGCCGGATTCAGCCGGCAGCGTTATTGGGGCGAACCCTTTCCAATTATCTGGAGCGATGGAATTGCCATTCCATTAGATGAAAAAGAGCTTCCTTTGGAATTGCCTTTTGTAGAAAAATATGGACCGGGAAAAAATGGAGAAGGGCCATTAAGTAATTTGACAGAGTGGGTGAATACGATAAACGGGAAACGTGAAACCTCTACCATGCCTGGTTATGCGGGCAGTAGCTGGTATTTTCTCCGCTACATGGACCCACACAACAATGAAACTTTTGCTGACAGGAAAGCAACTGATTACTGGAACCAGGTGGATGTATATATTGGTGGAACTGAACACGCAGTCGGACATTTATTATACAGCCGTTTATGGACAAAAGTTTTATTTGATTTAGGATATATAAGCTTTGATGAACCGTTTAAAAAATTGGTGAACCAAGGGATGATACAGGGGAGCAGCAGATTGGTGTATAGATTAGATAAATACGAAGTCCTAAACGAGAATCTTCGTGATTATGTAAAAGGTAAATCGCTTTTTCTGTCAATGGAACTTCTCAACAAACTAAGGAATTTTGAAAACTTTGAGAAAAGATTGGAGGCGATTGAAGTAATTGATGGCTTTTTGGCGGTTGAAAAATCTTTTACTCCAAATACTTATTCAACTGGTGTATCGGCTCTGCATGTGGATGTAAATATTGTGGACGGAGTTGAATTAGATATCGAAACATTTAAAAAATCAAAACCTGAATATGCATCAGCAGAATTTATTTTAGAAGATGGAAAATACATCTGTGGAATAGAAACTGAAAAAATGTCCAAATCAAAATACAACACGGTAAATCCGGATGTATTGGTGGATAAATATGGCGCAGATACTTTTCGCATGTACGAAATGTTTCTTGGCCCCGTAGAACAAAGCAAACCCTGGGATACCAAAGGGATTGAAGGGGTTCACCGTTTTTTAAAAAAATTATGGAGGTTATTTTTTGATGAAATAAAAGGTGCAATCTGGACTTCGTCGGCTCCCTCTCCTTTGGAGAGGGCGGGGGGTGAGGCTTCTGATGCTGAATTAAAAACGCTCCATAAAACCATTAAAAAAATTGAAGAAGATACAGAGCGTTTCTCATATAATACCGCTGTGAGCGCCTTTATGGTTTGTGTAAATGAACTCACAGATTTAAAATGCCATAAAAAAGAAATCCTTGAGCCTTTATTGATTTTATTGGCTCCTTATGCACCGCATATTGCCGAAGAATTATATCATTCGGTTGGCAATGCTGATTCCATTTTAAATGCTTCTTATCCTAAATTAGAAAATAAATACCTTGTAGAATCGGAGAAAGAATACCCGGTTTCTATCAATGGAAAAATGAGGACTACCATTAATATTTCTTTAGACGCAACCAAAGATGAAGTGGAAAAAATAATTTTAAATAATGAAGTGATTAAAAAATGGTTAGGTGAAAACCCTCCTAAGAAAATCATTTTTGTAAAAGGGAAAATGGTGAATGTGGTGATATAGATTTTTATTATTTTTTGTTGATTTCAATCAGGAATCTTTTCATTTTTTAAATTAAATTTTTATTATTTCATTTTTACTTTCATTAAATATTTGAACAATTTTCCTTCCATTTTATCCAAATTCTTTTTCCTGTAATTTCTAATGAAAATTTAATGCTCAGGCAATGAACTCTTTTTATTTAAAATCTTAATCAAGGAAAAACCAAAGCTAAGAATTGGTTCGAGCGGACAGGAACTAAGGTTGGGATAGTAAACAAATAAAAAAGTGCATTTCTTAATTTCATATTTGTCTAAAACTGTAAACAAAAATTAATAGAAATGGAAAAGTGGATTTCGTTTTTTGGTTTTTAAAATCAGATTCTGTATTTTTGACTTCTATTAAAGGATTCCCTTTAAATGTTTTATAATTCCAATTCTATTGATTGTCCATTCTCTGAATTTCACCTGATCATGCGTGGCAGCATTTCATTGGCATATTGAAGAAATTTTATTTTAGAATTTCTTCTATACTTATATTATGCAATCCTATTAATAGTCTACCCTCTGTTGATCACTTTTTGATTGTTCGAATAGAACATTCTATTATTTTAAATAAAAAAAAATTTGGTTATGAGGAACAACTCTGGCTTTACAAATTGTAGGAGATTTTTATTTTTGTTATCTCTTGTTATGATTTGTAACATTGGTTATGCCCAGCAAACAAACATTCAGGATTATGTAATCTTTGGTGGTAACGGTTCTTGTAGTTCATTGGGTCTGA
>JBEPVG010000382.1:0-2576 GCA_041691175.1 Chitinophagaceae bacterium | reverse complement strand
GATGAAAAGATTATTTATTTGTAGAAATGCCTTTGTCATATAAAAATATCGAGCCTTTAATTGTTTCAGGGAAAAACATATTCTCAAAATGGCTGGGTTATTTTGGTTTGGGAATTGGTGTTTTGTTGCTTTTTGTTTCCATGCAAATGTTTGTCAATATTGGTCAATTATTGAAAGAAAATACTCCAAGAAAAAGTGGTGGTTATGATTTTATTTCTATTTCAAAAACCATTACCAATGAAAATATGGGCAAGGATAATAGTTTTACAAATGCGGATTTGGGAAGACTTAAAGAACAATCAACTGTCTCCGGTGTCGCGCCATTGATCTCCAACAAATTCAGGGTGCGGGCTACCGCTGGTGATATTATTCCTTTCAGCACTGATCTTTTTTTAGAAAGTATTGACAATAATTTTATTGATACGGTTCCTCCAACATTTACGTGGCAACTCGGCCAAACAGTTGTACCGATTATTTTTTCTTCTGATTTTTTAGAGATGTATAATGTATTTGCACCGGCGCAAGGTTTGCCCCAACTTTCCGCAAAAACAATTTCATCCGTAAATATTATTTTGGAATGTTCGGGGCCGTATGGAAAACAGAATTTTAAAGGAAATATTGTGGCATTAAGCGATCGTATCAATTCATTATTAGTGCCTCAAAGTTTCATGAGCTGGAGCAATCTTCATTTCATGGGCGACACTGCTGTTCATGCTTCCAGGGTTTATATCAAGACAAAGGATGCGAATGATCCCAAGTTGATTTCTTACCTTGACCAGGAGAATTATCACCTCAATAAAGACAAAGTAAAATTCAGTCGCATCAAAAGTATTTTGCAAAACATTGTAAGCGCGTTGGGTATTTTTGGAATTTTAGTCATCATTCTTGCATTGATGTTATTTTCATTTTATCTGCAGTTGATGATCGCAAAAAGTAAAGACAATCTTCGATTGTTGCTTACACTTGGTTATTCTCCAAAATGGCTTGCAAAAAGTGTAGCCAAAACGTGGCTTCCGGTTTATTTAGCCATCATCATTGTTGCCTTAATTGTCACAGAAATTCTTCATCTTTTATTTATGCAATTATCTTTTGTAAGAGCTGCAAATCTTTCTTATTTCCCCGATTGGAGCGTGTTGGTCACAGCAATATTTTTATTTGCATTAACAATCTTTATTAACTTAAACTTGGTAAAAAAAGAGTTGGCAAAAATTATATAAAACTGCCTTATTTGTTGATCTACTGTAATTATATTGCTCTGTCCAGGTGAACATATCCACCGTCAACATGAATGATTTGACCCGTAGTATGGCTTGATCTTTCTGATAAAAGAAAAACTACCATTGCAGAAATCTCTGCTACAGTTGTCATTCGTTTTTCCAAAGGAATTTTTTCGGTAATAGATTTTAATTTATCGTCAGAATTATCAAATGTTTTGATCCAATTTTGGTATAAAGGCGTATAACATTCTGCAACTATAACTGCATTTGTGCGAATCCCATGTTTCAATAATTCTACCGCCCATTCTCTTGTCAAGGCATTTCGGCCACCATTAGATGCTGCATAACCTGAAGTGTTTCCCTGGCCGGTTTCTGCGGTTTTAGATCCAATGTTTACGATAGAACCTTTTGATTGTTTTAAATAAGGCAAAGCATGGTGCGCCATCAAATAGTAATGGACTAAATTTCGGTGAAGTGATGCGATGAAATCTTCATAATTTCCATTCTCCAAACCAACACCGTCATTTACACCGGCATTATTAACAAGGCCATCGATGCGATTATATTTTTTAATAATTTTTTTTATTGCAAATTCACATTCTTCCGGCTTTGTTAATTCAGCAACTACCTGAGATCCTTGGTTATCCAAACTTTCAAGCGTTTTTAAATTATCTGTTTCGTTCCTTCCAACAATAACAGGGATAGCATTTTCAGCGACAAGTTCTTTTACAATTCCTTCGCCAATTCCTTTTGCGCCGCCGGTAACAATAATTATTTTTTTATCAAGATGGAGATTCATTATTATAAGTGTTTAGAAAACGTTCAGATTATTTATATGCTTAGATTGTAAAATTTAATTGCATTTTCACCAAACACCATTTGCTTTTCTTTTTTGGAAAAATTATTCATATAATTTTCCAATAACTTTTTCCAATTGGTATAAGATCCACTCAATAAGATCACCGGCCAATCACTGGCAAATAATAATCTGTCCGTTCCAAAATTTTCGAACACAACATCCAGATAGGGATAAAGATCTTTTTCGTTCCAGCAATTCCATTTTGCTTCAGTAATTAAACCCGAAACTTTGCAATAAACATTTTTATTTTTTGCCATTTCAATTATCAAATTTTGCCATTCATTTATTCGATTAATTTTTATCGATGGCTTCGCACAATGGTCGATAATAAATTTCTGATTGGGGAACTTATTTACAAATTCAATTGCCTCTTTTAATTGATTTTCATAAATAAGAATATCGTAAGTAAATCCAAAAACCTGCAACATTTTAATCCCATTCAGGAATTGTTTATTCTGCAAGAAATCATCAGGCTCGGCCTGCACAATATGCCTGAAACC
>JBEPVG010000381.1:0-2603 GCA_041691175.1 Chitinophagaceae bacterium | reverse complement strand
CATCTGGGACACATTTTTGATGATGGGCCGGCGCCGTCTTATAAAAGATTTTGCATGAATTCCATTTCCCTCGATTTTGTGCCTGATGGAATGGCGGTTAATAAATAATTTTAAAATTCCAGTTATATAACGGTCATGTATAAACGCTTTTAATAGTTGTTTTTTCTGAGAAAAGAAATCACCGCTTTTGAAAATTCCGGCGTTGAAGCTGCATGGTTGTGATCGCCGGGAGTCGTTGCTAAAGTGCTGGTTGGTAAAAGCTTTGCCAGTTCTGCTGCAGAACCATTATCAGTATCTATATCTCCACTGATCACTAACACCGGTTGTCTTACTTTATTTAATTCTTCTTTACTCGTTGATGGTTGTTCTTTTTGCAAATAAGCCAAAGCAAGTTGATCGAAACCTTGTTGTTTTACATAATTAACCGCGCCCTGTAATTCGGGAATTGAATCGCCCATCATAGCGCGGTAAAACAAAATTCTTCTTGGCCATTCCGGGTTAGTAAATAGAGCGCCCATTCCACCCAACACTGCATCCTGAATTCTTTTATCCAGTACCAACAATCTTGACGTAATAATGGAACCGCGCGAATACCCAACCACGCTGTATCTATTTATTTTTAAATAATCCATCAACCTCATGATGTCTTTTGCTTCTGCATCATTTGCATAAGATGCAGTATCATGGGGTTTATCAGATTTTCCATTGCCACGCATATCCAGAATAATTACTCTGTATCCTTCCTTTAGTAAATCTTTGTACAAAGCTGCGCCCTTCCACGAATTACTACTTACTATAAAACCATGAATCAATAATACAGGTTTTCCATTTCCCCGTATTTCGTAATAAATTTTTGTTCCGTCAAAAGAAGAAAAATATCCGGAAGTTGTAGGAAATTTTGAATCTGATGTATCAGTTTGAGCGCTTGAATGAATGGAAGAAAGAAGAATACTTAAAAATAAGAGTAGCCGCATTGGAAATTATTTGGATAAAGATATTTCAATTTCTCATTTTATTGTGGACCTTCATTTATGATTCAAAATAAACCCGAAAATAATTTTTTAAACAACTCATAGAAGATATTGTTTTTTCAAGTTAATATAAATGTATGAGTAAAGGAAGGCTGGAAGCGTTTAGTGACGGAGTTTTTGCTATTCTGATTACCATAATGGTTTTGGAATTACATGCACCCGAAGGAGGTACTTTCGAGTCACTGAAACCTTTGCTTCCTAAATTTATAAGTTATATTCTCAGTTTTATATATCTCGGTATTTATTGGAATAATCATCATCATTTATTTCAGATTGTGAAACGTGTAAATGGCAAAGTTTTGTGGCGAAATATTTTTCTACTTTTCTGTCTTTCATTAGTTCCTTTTGTAACCGCATGGATGGGTGAAAATTATTTTAGTTCTTCAACAGTTGCTTTGTATGGAATTATTTTATTGATGGCAGCAATTGCTTATTATTTTCTTTTGCGTTCATTGCTTCAACTTCATGGAAAGGATTCTTTGTTGGCTTTATCAATTGGAAACGATTTTAAAGGAAAAATCTCTGTAGTGATATATTTAGCTGGTATCCTGATTTCTTTTGTATATGCCTGGATTGCTTTCGCTTTGTATTGTTTCGTTGCATTTATTTGGTTTATCCCCGATAAAAGAATAGAAAGTAAAATTGAAAATAAGTAAATTAAATTAGTAGTAGCTTTCGATTCTTAAATTTTTTGCAATGAAAAAAGTTCTCCTTACTCTTTCTATATTTATTGTCATCCTTCTTTTATTCATAAATAATGGGTTCGCACAAACAAATAATAGTTCAACCTTTTTGAGACACATGGTTATAATTACATTTAAATCTGACGCGTCTGAAGATAATATTAAATCGTTGGACAGCATTTATACCTATTTATCAAAAAGCCCAATGGTAAAGGATTTCGAGCTGGGAGTAAATATTTCTCCCCGTGAGAGTGGTGTTATAAAACATGTATATGTAACTTCTTTTTCCACTAAAGAAGATATGAAAAATTACACGAAAATTCCTGAGTATAAAAGTCTTTTCAAAATTTCAATGAATATTGCTGAAGATGTTTCTGTCATGGATTATTGGATAACTAAATAGTTTTCCGTAGAGGATTAAGTCATTATATTTTTTCAGTGAACGAATAAATAATTGATATTTCTGTTTTTGATTTTGCTCATTAAAAACTTGAATGTATTAATTGGTAAATCTTATTTACATTTATTGCATTAGCAAAATAAAAAAATACAATTATGGTTGTCAAAAGACTTCTGGTTGGTGCTCTTTTACTTACAATCGCCTGCAACCAGCATCAGCCGCAGAAAGCGAAAGTAAATGATTACGGAAATGCCTCCATTAATTTTTCTTTGGATGGAAAAATTCCTGTTGTTTTTTCGACCACTGAAAAAACAAAAGACCGGATTAGTTTAACGGACAAGCTGACTTTTGAAAGTCATTCTCAGCCCCTGGAGACAGATGTTTGCATCTTCGTTGATCCAACACATCAATTCCAAACAATTACAGGTTTCGGTGGCGCAATTGTGGATGCGTCGGCAGAAACGTTTGCAAAGCTGCCAAAAGAAAATC
>JBEPVG010000380.1:0-2609 GCA_041691175.1 Chitinophagaceae bacterium | reverse complement strand
GGGAAGGCCAACCAAAAAAGAAAAGAGAAATCTGGACGATTTTTTAAATTAAACTTTCTAAATCATCTTTAACTTTAAAAATGAAAATAGATATCATCTCCGTCGTTCCACAATTAATGGAAAGTTTTTTCGCCCATTCTATTCTAAAAAGAGCGCACGACAAAGGTTTGCTGGAAATAAACATTTTCAATTTAAGAGATTTTACAAATTATAATCATGGCCAGGTGGACGATTACCAATTTGGAGGAGGTGCAGGTTTGGTAATGATGATAGAACCTTTGGTAAATGCAATTGAATCTTTGCAAAAAAATGCTTCTTATGATGAAATCATTTTCTTAACTCCTGATGGAGAAATGTTCAATCAAAAAATGGCAAACAATTTATCTTTAAAAAATAATTTATTGCTGATCTGCGGACATTACAAAGGAATTGATCAGCGGGTTCGGGATCATTTCATTACCAAAGAAATTTCAATCGGAAATTATGTTTTGAGTGGCGGCGAATTAGGAGCAGCGGTTTTAGTGGATGCAATCGGAAGATTAATTCCAGGTGTTTTAAACGATGAAACATCAGCGCTTACTGATTCTTTCCAGGACAATTTATTGGCACCGCCTGTTTATACACGCCCAGAAGAATTTCGTGAATGGAAAGTTCCGAAAATTTTAATGAGTGGTAATCACTCAAAAATTGAAGAATGGCGCAATGAAAAATCTATCGAAAGAACACAAGAAAGAAGGCCGGATTTATTGGATTGAGTTGAGAATCAAAAACTAATTTTTGTCCCTAAGATTGTTGAATTGATTTCACCAATTGTTGATTTTTGATCTTCATATTCTCCGTTTTTGAGAAAGAAAGAATCGACAGATTTTGAATTAGGATCCACAATAAAATATTCCTGTACGCCAAATCTTTCATACACAGATTTCTTTACTTCGTAATCCAGTTGAGAAGTTGAGGGAGATAAAATTTCAATTACCAGATCAGGTGAGCCAAATAATCCTTTTGATCTTATTTTATTGAGGTATTCATTTTTAATAAATAAAATATCAGGTTGAAGAATGTTTTCTTTTGAGAAATGAACATCAAAAGGAGCAATTCTGATTTCTCCGATTTTATTTTTTCTTAAATAAATTGAAGTTTCAATGTTTATTTCATTTAAAACAACCTGATGCAAATTTTGTAGAGCAGGGCTCATAATTAATTGATTATTGATAAGCTGGCACAATGTTCCTTCAGGAAGGGATTCCCAAACTTCCAGCATTGATGTTGGCCGATGAATTATTGTTTTAAAATTACAAATATTTTCTTTAAGATGACAGTAAAAGAACAAATATGGTGCTTTTCTATTTTATTAAATCTTAATGAAAATCACACTGCCACAAGAATCAGGAATGGGAACAAATGCGATATTTTGTTCTGTTGAAAATTGTTCTACCGCTTTTGCAGCGCCTTTATAAGCATCATTATTTACATCGTGCACGAAGATATATCCACCCTTTTCCATTCGCGGAAAAAAATAAATAAGCCCCTGGTAAATAGGTTCGTAAAGATCGGCGTCGAGACTTACGAAAACGAATGAATCTTCAATGCCGACTGTAGTTTCAGGGAAAAAGCCTTTTTTGATAATGCATTGCTTGGGAAATGGCATATTATTTAAAACCACGTCAATAGAAGTATTAGAGAAATCCTGACCTCCATCATCCAAGCCAAGTTTCTTTTCTGCTTCAAGATCTTTTTTATCAAATCCTTCAAAAGTATCAAATAGAAAAAGTTTTTTTGAAGGAAAATATTGATTAATATATTTTGCAAATTTGCCTTTATAAACGCCCACTTCGGCTACATTACCCGGAAGATTTTTTTTATGAATTTCATTCGCAATTAATTCTAACGTTGCCAATCGGATATAATCCAGGTAACGAAGATCAATCCCGCGTTTTCTATCAGAATATTTAAGGGAATAATTAAGATGCGCGTTTTGAGAATACCAAAATTTTCCAAATAAATAATTGAATGCTTTTATCAGAAACATAAACCTGTATTGATCAAATAATAATTTTTATGAAAGCACCCAGAAAACTTTTTTTAAATCTTTTTTAAATCATTAAGCAACTATTTTTATTTCATTTCCGACTATATAAATAGATCCTCTGATTTAAGTTTTAAGATTAAATGGTTAAGGTTTTAAATGTCCGGGCTACATTCAATTGCAGCCCGGTCTTTTTTAAGCGATCTTTTTAGCATAACCCGCGTCCGACATATCCGGAATTTCTTCTGCTTTATATTCTCCCGCATCCAATTTCTTTTTGGTTTCTTCAAAAGCTTTTAGAGTTATATCAACATCTTCATCAGTATGTGCAGCTGTAGGAATTATTCTAAAAATAATTTCACCTTTTGGAATAACCGGAAATACAACCACAGAACAAAAAATATTATAATTCTCCCGAATGTCCATTACCATATTGGTTGCTTCAGGCAAACCACCTTTCATATAGATTGGTGTAACCGGACTGTTTGTGTGGCCAATATCAAATCCTTTTTCTTTTAATCCTTTTTGAAGTTTGTTTACAATATGCCACAACTTTTCTCTAAGCTCAGGCATTGTTTTTAGC
>JBEPVG010000379.1:0-2613 GCA_041691175.1 Chitinophagaceae bacterium | reverse complement strand
GAATACACTTATAATGATCAATTTTCATTAAGGCTTGGTTATTTTTATGAAAACCCAACTAAAGGTGACAGGCAATATTTTACGGTGGGTGCTGGTTTAAATTACAGCGTTTTTGGTTTGAATTTTTCTTACCTAATTCCTTCCGGTAGCGGAGTAAACAGAAACCCATTATCAAATACTTTGCGGTTTAGTATTCTTTTTAATTTGGGAACGCCGGCAGCAACTACCGGAGCTAATCAATAAAATTTTATTTTATATAATATTGCGCCCCTATTTTTGGGGCGTTTTTGTTTTATAGTAAAGCAACAAATAACAGGGATTCTTATTTTGCTTAAATCATAAATTTAATATTATGCAAACAGCCATTACACCTTTCAGGATTGGCTTTGGAATTGATTTTCATCAACTAGTTCCCGGGCGTGAACTTTGGATAGGTGGGATAAAATTAGAACATTCAAAAGGTGCGCTTGGCCACAGCGATGCTGATGTTTTGCTTCATGCCATTTGTGATGCTATGCTTGGCGCAACCTGCCTTGGGGATATTGGGTTTCATTTTCCGGATACTGATGAAAATTTTAAAAATATTGATAGTAAGATTTTACTAAAACAATCCAACGAATTAATCAATAACGCAGGGTATCAAATTGGTAATATTGATTCTACCGTTTGCCTCGAATTACCAAAAATAAAACCTTATGCCGCTCAAATGCAAAATGTAATTGCAGAAATACTTAATCTCAAAACAAACCAGGTTTCTATAAAAGCAACTACTTCAGAGAAGATGGGTTTTGTAGGCCGCGAAGAAGGGATAGCGGCGTATGCCACTGTTTTGTTAACAGCTTTACAATAAAATCGGGAGCATCATTTATTTGTTCATCTACTGTCATGCATACTTATCTTTGTAACCATGCATGATGTGGAAATTAAAATTGTGAATACTTCTGATAATCAGATTCCGGAGTATGCCACCTCGGGATCATCCGGCCTTGATTTAAGAGCGTGGTTAGCCAACCCGGTGGTTTTAAAACCATTGGAAAGAAAGATGGTACCAACAGGGCTTTTTCTTGAAATTCCGGAAGGGTATGAAGTACAAGTGAGGCCGAGAAGTGGAATGGCTTTTAAGCATGGTATTACCTGTTTAAATTCTCCGGGTACTATTGATAGTGATTACCGTGGCGAAATAAAAATCATCCTTATCAATTTATCGGCAGAGGAGCATACTATTGTGAATGGCGACAGAATAGCACAAATGGTAGTTGCGAAAGTTGAAAAGGCTTTGTTATCCTCAACAGAAAAATTAGAATCTACTGTGCGTGGTGAAGGCGGCTTCGGCCATACGGGCCATGTGTAACTTTTATAATTATTTTGAATGAAAACCTCGAGTATTATTCTTGTTGGATTTTTTGTAGCGATCGTGTCGGCTGGTTGCCATTCTACTAAAAGCCTGCAAACAGCAATCAATAAAAAGGATACTTCGGTTCTGATCAGAAAGGTAATGGTAAACGACAGTTCTTTCAATAAAATTCCTGCTCAGGAAGCTTTAAGTGTTCTGAATAAAAATAAAATTAATTTTAAAACTTTTTCTTCAAAAGCGAGAATTCAATATGAAGACCACAACGGAAAGCAGCCTGATTTTAATGCTTTTATCCGTTTGCAAAAAGATAGTGTTTTATGGGTTTCCATCAGCTCAACTTTTTTAGGCATTGAAGCCTTCCGTATTCTTATTACACCTGATACACTTATTATTTTAAACAAGCTTAATAAAACTGTGGAATACCATCCTTTCAGTTATATCGAAAGCTTTGCTAAAATTCCGATGGATTTTAAATTACTGCAAAATATCATTATTGGAAACCCCGTTTATATAGGAGATAGCATAGTATCTTACAGGGAAACAGAAAATCATATTTTAATCGGAACAGTTGGTAATTTTTTTAAAAATCTCATTACGCTTTCCACTGGAAAAGATGATTTGCAAAGAATAAAACTGGATGATATAGATCTAAGCCAAAATCGCACTGCTGCACTGTTGTATGGAGATTATGAAAATAACGGTGACTTTGATTTTGCAACCTCCAGGGAAATAAATGTTTCTGAAAAATCTAAAGTGAACGTGTCAATAGAATTTAAACAATATGGGTTTAACAAGGAATTATCATTTCCATTTAGCATTCCACGAAATTATAAAACAAAATAATTGTTACTTTAAACCCATGTAGTTTGCATAAATATTTACTATTGATTGCTTTAAAAAATTTTGCGTACATGCCCAGGAAAATTGTAACCACTTTATTTTTATTATTTACAGTTGCTTTAGCGTCTGCCCAGGCGCCAAGTAAAGATGCGCTTGAAAAACAGAGAGAGGAATTAAAAAAGGAAATTCAGGAAACAGAAAAAGCGCTTATTGAAACTCAGAAAACTACTAAAGTAAACGTAGGCCAGCTAACACTGATCAATAAAAAACTCAATTTACAGGATAACATTGTTAACAACATAAGTGGCGAAATTAGAAAGTTGAGCGATAATATTTACTTATCACAATTAGAAATCAATAAAATTAAGAGGGTACTTGACACTTTAAAAGTGGAATATGGCAAAAGCATGGTGTATGCT
>JBEPVG010000378.1:0-2630 GCA_041691175.1 Chitinophagaceae bacterium | reverse complement strand
CCGATTCAATTGGTTTATCAATGATTGGCTACAAAACAGTCATGAAGCCAGTAACAAAAGCACTTCACCAGGAGATTGACTTTGAGGCAGAACCGCTTTCAACAACTATGCAGGAAGTGGTTATTTCTGTAAAATCAAAATATACAAAAGCAGAACGATTAGTAAAAAATGTGATCAAAAACAAAGATCACAATAATGTGTTTAGTAATAAAAGCTATCAATGCCAGGTGTATGATAAAATAGAAGTGGATTTTAAAAATATTCCTGAAAAATTGCAAAATAGCCGGTTATTAAAACCGTTGCTATTCGCGCTTAAGAATATGGACACCACGCAGGATAATCAAAAAATATTACCGGTTTATTTATCTGAAAGCAGTGCAGATTTTTTTTACAAAAAAAATCCTTTGCAAGAAAGATATGATTACACGGCTATTAAAAGTTCGGGAATTGACAATAAATCGATTCTAACTTATGTGGATGGACTTTACAAAAACATCAATGTTTATGATAACAACATTAAACTGGTGGATGTAAATTTTATAAGTCCTGTTTCAGATAATGCTTTAATTTTTTATGATTATCATATTCTTGACACCGTTGTTTTTGATCATCACAGATGTATTGAAGTCCAATTTGTGCCAAAAGCCTTTGGCAGCAATACTTTTAACGGATATATGTGGATCGCGGACACTTCTTATGCGATCAAATCTATTGTCATGCATATTGATAAAAACGCCAACATTAATTTTGTAAACCGGTTTGAAATATCGCAGAATTTTGAGTTTATGAATCATCGTTTTTTCCCGGAAAGAAACACTCTTTATCTTGATCTTGGTATTCGTGAATTAAAAAAAACAGGCGCAGTTGTAAAAAAAACCACTTTATATAGAAATGGAATTTTGAATAACAACGAAATAGATACTGCTTTTAATAAAAAGGAGACTGAGGCTTTAACTGTATCAACAGATTCGTCAGACTGGGCCAACAGGAGATTTGAGCCATTAAGTAAATCAGAGAATTCAGTTTATTTATTGATGGACACGTTGAATAAAATACCCGCAGTAGTGACCTATGGGAAAATTATTTCTGCATTAAGCACGGGATATTTTACCACAGGGCCCGTTGATCTTGGAAATATTTATTCAGTCTATACCAATAATAAAGTAGAAGGTAACCGATTTACTTTGGGATTAGAAACAAATTATTTATTTAATAAAAATATTCAACTTAGCGGATACGCAGGCTTGTCATCAAAAGACAAGCAATTCCGATACTCAATCAGTTCATTATTTGTAATGACAAGAAAACAGTGGAGCACACTTTATTTAGAATTCACAAGCGATATCTCCGGAACTTATGCTCATGGAGATGAACTGGACCAGAATTCAATTTTTGCTTCTTTTCTAAGAAGAGTAAATTATTCTGAAATAAGATTATTAAATCGAAAAGACGCAGACATAAAATATCAGAAATTTTTTAATAATGGAATCAGAATCGGCTTAGAACTAAAAAATAGTGCAATTACCCCATTTTTTAATGTGTACTATACCCACGATAATTTTACTCCCTACATTATTACCAAACCCGGTGTGAACAAAGATTACAATGTGAATGAAGCAACTATTTCGTTAAGATTTTCTCATAAAGAAAAATACATCACGCAATATTATACAAGAGAAAGCCTTGGAAGTAATTATCCGATTGTCACGCTATCTTTCACAAAAGGAATTAAAGCAAATGGTCTAATAAAAAGTGATTTCGATTACAGCAAATGGAATTTGAACATTCACCATGATTTTACTGATGGAAGAATCGGTCAATTATCTTATTCAATTGATGCAGGGTTAACCTTTGGCGTGCTCCCTATAGTTTTGCTTGATGTTCAAAAAGGAAATGACACTTATTATTACAATAAGTATGCGTTCAATAATATGAACCGGTATGAATTTGCATCTGATAAATTTGTTAGCCTTTCGATGCAGCAAGACTTTGGAAGTTTCCCTTTTAAATATATTCCTTTACTAAAAAAATTAAAATGGCGTTCACTTATTACTTTTAAAGGAGTTCTCGGAGGGATGTCGGAGGCCAATAAAATCGCCAACGCATATTATGATACTTCCATCAATTATCATTTTTCCATCCCTGGTAAAACACCTTATTTGGAAACAGGCGTGGGAATAGATAACATTTTTCATTTGATCAGAATTGATGCAATATGGAGATTAAATTATTTGAATAATCCAGGCATTTCAAAATTTGGTATAAAAGGAAGCCTTGAATTAAAATTCTAAAATAAATTTCAGAAAAATATTACAAAGAAAAAAATAATTCTGTCCTTAGCTTGCTTCACTTATTTTGCATTCGAAATATTTACAGGCATATAAATTGTATCACCTTGAATTGAAAACAAAGTGTTTGTCTATTTTCTAAAATTATTCTTTTTAATATTGCAGAGCGGCATTTATTTAAATCTTTGGAGAATAGAAAAATACCTCATTTCATTTTATCAAAAAAATCTGAAAGTTTTTAATTTACCATGAACGAGCTTTCCATTTCTCATCCCAAAAAATTAAATCAACTCGCCGCAACCGCTATTTGCGGAAACGACATCACATCGTCCTGCTTATATG
>JBEPVG010000377.1:0-2640 GCA_041691175.1 Chitinophagaceae bacterium | reverse complement strand
CGCCTGATCAAAATAAAGTGAGACTTTCTTTTTTTAATAATGACGTTAGTCATTCTTTTCGTATTGTAATTGAAGGAATGAATAAGGAAGGACAATTGACACATATTGAAAAGGAAATAAAATAATTTATCTGGAGCTCACTTATTTTTGGTGATGACTTAGTTTATGCAAAAGAAAAAATTAATTGTAATTGGTGGTGGGGCAGCAGGTTTTTTTTGTGCTGTAAATGCGGCTGAAAGTAATTCGGAACTTGAAGTGGTATTGATCGAAAAATCAAATAAATTATTAAGTAAAGTACGCGTGAGTGGCGGCGGACGTTGTAACGTAACTCACGCCTGTTTCAGTATCGCTGAAATGATTAAAAAATATCCGCGTGGCGAAAAATTTTTGAAACAAGCCTTTCATTCATTTTTTACAACAGACACAATTGACTGGTTTGAAAAAAGAAAGGTGAAATTAAAAACAGAATCCGATGGAAGAATGTTTCCTGAAAGTAATTCTTCTGAAACAATTATTAATTGTCTTTTGCAGGGAGCCAATAACTCCAAGGTTGAAATTTTGATGAATCGTGAGATCGTAAAGATTGAAAAACAACTTGATAAAGAAAACGAAATAAAGTTTCAACTATTTTCAAAAGATGAAACTTTTTTAGAAGCGGATTACGTTTGCATTGCCTGCGGTGGCTTTCATAAATCCGCACAATATAATTGGCTTACGATGCTTGGACATTCTTTTGAAAGTCCCGTTCCATCGCTATTTACATTCAATGTCTCCAAAAATCCCATCTCAGAATTAATGGGAATTTCTGTGGAAAATATTCAGGTCAAAATTAATGGAACGAAATTTTTGCAACGCGGACCACTGCTCATTACTCATTGGGGGTTCAGCGGTCCGGCAGTTTTAAAATTATCTGCGTTTGCGGCAATTGAACTTTCAAAAATGAATTATGATTTTTTAATTTCAATCAACTGGATTGGTGATTATCATGAGAATTCTGTTTTAGAAAAATTAAAATTTGTCAGGAATGAGTTTGCTTCGAAAAGAATAAACAATAGAAATCCTTTTAATCTTCCTCAAAGATTATGGGAATATCATTTGCAACAATGCGGAATAAATCCCGAAATAAGATGGGCAGATCTTCCCGCAAAACAACAAAACCTTTTGTCCAAACAGTTGTGCGCACAACAATTTCACGTAAAAGGAAAGACGACTTTTAAAGAAGAATTTGTAACGGCAGGTGGCGTAAAATTAAACGAAGTTGATCCAAACACTATGCAAAGTAAAGTTGTTCCCAATCTTTTTTTTGCAGGAGAAATTTTGAATGTCGATGGAATAACCGGTGGCTTTAATTTTCAACATGCATGGACAAGCGGCTGGATTGCAGCCAAAGAAATTGCCCACTTATCAAAATATAAATGATGATTATTTCTTTGTTACTGATCAATGACTTTTTTTAATAGGAAAATAGAAATTGTCGTTATTTCTTGCTTTACTGTTGGTGTGTTGAAAAAAATATAATTACCGATCTCGTAATTTTTTAATGATAATAAAAGTAACTAAATACTTTTATTATCGCATCTTTGCATTCTAAATATGTTATTATGGAAATGAAAGAAATTTATAGTTGTGATCATTATAAGGTACTGAATGTCATTTTAAATGCCGGCGAAAAAATGCCTTTGCACGAAGCTACTTCCAATGCATTTTTAATATGTAAAAAAGGAAAAGGCAGGATTACATTTTTTGATAGGGTAGTAGATGTTTGTGCAAATGAGACTCTATTAATAATGGCGAATGAACAGCACCAGATGGAGATTTTGGAAGATTTTTGTTCCAGTATTATTTTGGAGGCTGACGGCAAAATCAATTTTATAAAACAGGCTGCGCCTGCATTTTCAGCAAGTATTTACTAATAATTTATAGAAGAAGCTTTTTGCAATCTTTCTTCAAACTGATTCGATCAATCCGATCAGTTTTGAATGTATAACAGCTTCGGCGCTGTGTTTAAAGTAACAGCAATTCACTCCGTTACTTTCTATTTCATCCATGATTGTTTGTGTATTTTCAGATTTTGACTTGCCAACACAACGGATATAAACGGCGAATATTTTTTCAGGAAAATGTTTTGCAACTGACGAATAAATTTCCGGATCTTTTTGTGAATCGTCTCCTAATAAAACAAATTGCAAATGGGGGAAATTTTCTATCACACGAACGATTCTTCCAAATTTTGTCATCAGGTTATTCTGTCCTGAATTCCAAAATTGTGTAATTCCTTTCAGTGAACTTAGAAGAAAGATACCTTTCGGAAAATTATTGACATGAGAAAATTCTACAAGCAAATCGTAAAGATTCCATTCACTTCCTGAAACATAAAAAAAAGGATTGCAATTGTTATTTATAGCTCTGCTTTGCGCAAGCAAATTATAATGATTCGCGACACCTTCAAATGGTTTTCTTGTATGCGCATTTTTGGTAAACAGAACATACAATCTTCTACGTAAACGTGCTGAATGAGAAATTAAAAAAGTGTCGTCAATGTCCGAAATAAATCCATGCTGAGTAGCAAAAGGAATATAAATCTTCCCATAGCTTTCAATACACGTTAGGGGTTTTTTATCTTCCAGTTTTACTAAAACC
>JBEPVG010000376.1:0-2640 GCA_041691175.1 Chitinophagaceae bacterium | reverse complement strand
TGCAGCCATAACGGATGAAATCTAAATTTCGTAAATTCACTTATTTTTCAAAATCAGGTAAACAAAAATTATCAGGCAAAACGATCGTTGATTATAAAGATTTTGAATTAAACAAAACTTTTGATAAAAAATATTTTGGCGTGGAAATAAGCGCCACAGCACAATCCGCTTATGAAAGAGACAGTAGTTTTTGGCAAACCATTCGTACAGAACCATTGACTAAAAAAGAAATTCGTTACATCCGATATAAAGACAGTATTTATACCGCAACACACACCGAAATTTATCTTGATTCTGTTGACAGGGTTATCAATAAAATTACCGCAAAAAAATTATTACTTACAGGACTTACATTTAGCGATCACGAAAAAGAAAGACGCTGGTATATTGGATCTATTCTCCAGCTTTATCAACCCTTTCAATTCGGAGGAACCCGCATTTCATTATTTTTCAATTACAGCAAAACATACAAATCGAAGAAGGCTATTATTTTGTGGAACAATATCAGTTACGGGATTCGTAATCACGATTTAAATGGCGATATCCGTTTCACGAAATTGTACAATCCTTTCAACCGCAGTTATTACCACATAACTGTAGAACGCAATTTTGAATTTATTTTCCAGGGTGATGCATGGATCAATATGTTGAAGAGAAGTAATTTTTATTTAAAAAACGGAGTCGGCGTTGGCCATAGTTTTGAGATTGTAAACGGACTATATTTATTTACCGACATGAACGCCGCATTCAGAAGATCAGTAAGCGATTATAAAACAAATTCAAAAGTTGACAGTCTTTTTGGTGATATTCTGGAGAACAATGAAGCAGTTTATTTTGAACCATATAATGCTGTTTACGGGCAGCTCCGGTTGCAGTACACACCGTATCAACGCTACATTCGCGAGCCTAAAGAAAAAATTATTCTTGGTTCAAAATGGCCAACATTTTATACGATGTGGCGAAAAGGTATTCCCGGATTGATAAATAGCAAAGTAAATTTTGATTACCTGGAATTTGGAATAGAACAGCAAATAAAACTTGGTCTGGCAGGAGTTTCTACCTATACAATTAAGTCCGGAACATTTCTTTCCCGGCATGATTTAAGGTTGGTCGATTATAAATTTCAGCGCCAGGGCGATCCATTTTTATTTCTGAATCCAAAAGAGGCTTTCCAGGCGCTTGATTCTACTTTTGCAGTGTTCAATCGCTTTTATGAAGCGCATTATATACATGAGTTTAATGGAGCAATTATTAATAAAATTCCATTGCTGAGAAAATTAGAATTACGTGAGGTAGCAGGTGCCGGTTTTTTAATTGCACCGGAGCGCAATCTACGGTATGCAGAAGGATTTGCGGGAATAGAACGGGTAATCAAATGGCCTTTTAATCCATTAACGAAATTCAAATTAGGCGTTTATATTGTAGGTTCCACAGCAAATAAATTCAACAATCCAATTCAGTTTAAAGTTGGATTAACCACGTGGGATAAAGTAAAAAATAAGTGGTTTTAAAAAAATTGTATTTCAATCTTTAAAACATGCACAAAAGATCTTTCTGCGATCAGTTTTTAATTCGTATTTTATTGGTAAAAATATTCTTGCTATTTTATTTAATGAATCACAGGAAGTTTAAAATAAAAAGTACTTCCTTTCCCTTTTTCACTTTCCAAACCAATTTCTCCATCATGTTTCCTGATGATGTCTTTACAAATAAAAAGGCCTAATCCCAAACCGGGAAAAGTGTTTAAGTTATGGCCGGAAATACGATAAAAACGTTCAAATATTTTATCCTGTTCCTCTATGACAATTCCTTTCCCAAAATCCTTTACGGAACAAATTACTTTATTGTTTTCCTCTTTTAATGAAACGATTATCTTTTTGCATTCTGACGAATATTTTATGGCGTTCGTCAAGAAATTACTGATTACTTGCCCAATCCTGTCACGGTCTCCGAAGACTTCAGCACTAGAGTTTGAATTAAAAATAATCTCATGATCTAACGGGGATGCCATTACATCTTCAATGATTTCCACGACAAGATCCTTTAATAAAAAACTTTCTTTATTATAAACCAACCGTCCGCTTTCTACCTTTGAAGAATCAAGCAAATCATTGATTAAAGCATTAAGTTTATTGATTTGCAAATCCATTCTTTCCAGCATATTTCTCTGTTGCGAATCTTCCTCCCCTTTCGCGTCCATCAGTAATAATTGAGTGTAGGCTTTTAGCGAGGTTATAGGCGTTTTCAACTCATGGCTGGCAATGCTGAAAAACTCATCTCTTCTATAAATGAGGTCTTCAGACTCTTTTTGAATTTTATCTTTTTGCGAAGTATATTCCTGCAAATCATTTTTCATTTTTTGTATAGAAATTCCTAGCAAATCTTCTTCACTTCGCAGTTTCACTTCCACATCAAAATTTCCTTTTCCAATTTGGTTTGCTGCCCGTGCCAGAGTAAGATTATTTTTATCAATATTAATAATGCAGCCAGCTAGATCGCCAATAATATCCTTCGGCATATTTATCAGTTTCAAGCCGCTTCCGCCCTTTGAGATTTTCGTAGCAGCGCCTTTTATTTCTTTTAATAAATTATGAATGTGCATTACGATAAAAGAAACTAACAAAGTGGCAAGAGCTACGG
>JBEPVG010000375.1:0-2654 GCA_041691175.1 Chitinophagaceae bacterium | reverse complement strand
CCGATAAATTTTTTAGCGGTTCGCTAAATTCTTTTTTCAATTCTTTTTCCCGGCTGTTGATGTATTTTGTAACCTGTTGTTGATTCGGATTATGTGCAATGTGTTTTTCAATATCGGTAAACACCCAACCAGCGCGTCTTGCATAAGGATATGTTACATAAATTGCGTTTCTTAATCTTGTCCATTCTGCCCGGGCGGCAGCATTTCTTTTTCCCCAAACATAAACTCCCGCAAGGATTTTTGCTTCAATAGTGTCGCCATTGTAAATAACAGCGGAGCAAATAATTGTATCATTAATTCCATGTTGTGCAAAAATGGGAGCAGAAACATTTTGCAAAGGTTGAGATTGCGATTTTGCATTAATCGCAGTAAATAAAAATAGCGCAATCATTAGCGGAAGTTCTAATCGCGGTATTTTAAACTTGGTAGGCATTTGCCCTGTAAATTTATAATTTTAATAACCAAAAACAAAGGATATTTTGTAAAGGTTTTATCAAATTTTGAAAGGAACAGGTAACGGTTTGTGACGACATAAACGTTAATTATTCGCCAGTAAAAACATATAAAAAAGGAAAACAAACACCAATCCAACAGCTAAATACGCATAAACTTTCGGCGCCCTTACACGACTTACCAGGGAAACAACAAAGCCACACGACATGATAACCAATCCCAACCAGACTAAATTAATATAAGGAAAATAATAAGCTTTCAAAGTAATGAAATCTTCAAGCTTGTCTGTTTCTTTCGAATTAATCTTAAACTTTTTATTAGCAGCAATTCCAGTGAAATTCAGATAAAGATTTTGAGCCAAAACCGTATCGTATATAAGATTAATTTCTTGGTCATGAATGACAAGAGCGGGGTAAGCTTTATGGCTCGTTCCGTTATTGCTATAAACCGTAATATCAGCTACCAGCGCGGTGTCTGATGGTGAAAAATGAAATCTTTCGTTATCCGGATTTTTAAGAATCTTATTCAAAATAAAATATCCTTTTGCAAAAAAAACAGAATCTCCAATTGCCATTTCATGAGGTCTGAAAGTCGTCGTATCTGATGTTGTTTTAGGAACAGAAATCGTAGAGATATAAGTGAATATATCATGCGTTAAATAATGTTTTGTACCCGGATTGGAAGTAAGATTATTATCTTTCATTCTGTATGCATCCGGAGATAAAGTAAAATCTTCCTGTACTTTTCCTGTACTACTGTCAATCTTTTGAAAATGAAGATTATAAAAAGTTCTGTCTTTTTCATTCGAAGCAGAATCATTTATATACGTTACCGTATATTTTCCCATCTGTGTTGGTACGTCCTTTAAAAGTGTTAGATTTTCCATGGGATTTTCTGTCGCTCTGCCGGTTGGATCTTTATCAAATGGAATAAATAAACCGGTTTTACTATTATCACTAATTACTTTTCTGTTTCCTGAAGAGATGAGCATTCCTCCAATCATCAAAGCAAAGCCAAGATGTGCAATGGCAGCTCCTCCAGCTTTTAAATTCCATTTTAAAACAGATTTCAGATAAAAGGCGTTTGCCAAAACGGAAAAAATGGAAGCAAACAAGGCAAGATGAATGGCTACTAAAAAACCAGGACCTTTTTTGGTAAAATCTATAGGATAAAAAATCGCTAGCAATATAGTTCCCGCAAAAGCAATTCCTAGCGGCCACGCAAGTCTTTTAAACAAATACTTTTTATCTGTTTTTCTATATTTTAAATATTGAGAAATTCCTGTGAGCAATCCAACAATCACCGCAACCAACACCAGCACTTTGTTGTAGGAGAATTCACGATCCTGCGGATCGGCTAAATTGGTTCCGAAAATTTTATTATAAACAGGCAATGAAGTAATAGAAATCACAAATAAAGCAGAGAGAAAAAGAATCAATGCACCGATAAACATCCAGAATTCCCGTGAAGACATATCTTCCTCCTTTTGGATAGAAGGAATGCTTTTATAATTCTTGAAAAACAAATAAAAGACGGGCAAAGAAATGGCAATTACATAAATTCCAATCAACACATTCATCGCTGTTCCGGCTTCCGTAAAAGAGTGGACAGATGTATCGCCGAGAATTCCGGTTCTTGTTAAAAATGTTGAATAAAGAACGAATAAATAAGTGAGAATTATAAATAGGTAAGAAGCTCTTAAAGCATTTTTTGTCGAATTAAAAATCGCCATGCAATGTAATCCTGCAACAAGAATTAGCCACGGAACGAATGCAGCATTTTCCACCGGATCCCACGCCCAATAACCACCAAAAGAAAGTGATTCGTAAGCCCATTTTCCACCCATCATAATTCCGGTTCCTAAAACACAAGCACTGAATAAAGTCCAGGGCAACGCTGCTTTCACCCATCCGCCCCAATCTTTTGTAACTAAAGAAGAATAAGCAAATGCAATAGGAACGACGGTACTTGCAAATCCCAAAAATAAAATTGGCGGATGAATAACCATCCAATAATTTCTTAATAATGGATTTAACCCAATTCCATCTTTTATAAAAGTAAGATAATCGGCTTGGGCGAAAATGGGGCCAACAAGCTCATTTCTTGTAAGTACAAACGGGCTGCTGCCTATGCGAACATTGAAAATATATAAGCCCAGAATCATTAAAATCAGAAAAATCTGCGCCGTATTTACAATAGTC
>JBEPVG010000374.1:0-2657 GCA_041691175.1 Chitinophagaceae bacterium | reverse complement strand
AAAGTGATTATTAACCCAACGGCTTATTATACCAACATGGCAAGAGCAAGTGAGTTGGTTGTTGGAATGAATGCGGCTTATAATCTTTCCGGCGACGGCGCCAAACAAATTATCGGTGGATTATTCTATCGTTATGGCGATGCAATAATTCCGACAGTAGGTTTGCAAATCAACAATATGAGATTTACTTTTAGTTATGATGTTACTACTTCTTCATTAAAATATTTCAATCATTCTTTTGGCGCTGATGAATTTAATCTTTTATACAAAGGATATTATAATTCGTTCAATGGCAATCGCCAGCAAACGCTGTGTCCCGTCTTCTAATTATCCAGTAAACAAATAAATAATTGAGATTTTCGTTTTCAAAAAAATTGCCCTAATTATTTTCGTTTGTGCGTGACTGTTATAATATGTATGAAAGAAAAAAATGTGCGCAAAGATATCGTTGAATTTATAGAAATAATGCGCTCAATAAAAATCGTAAATTCTGATTTCAATACTTCATCTTTGTAAAAAAAATTAGAATAATCAAACAAACTATGGCCAAAAAAATTGCCATCATTGGTGGCGGAAATTTAGGAACTGCAATCGCAGAAGGATTATTAAAAAGTAAATTTTGCAAACCTTCAGAAATCACGATTACAAAAAGAAAAATTGAAACGCTTCAAAATTTAAAAGATAAAGGGGTAAAAATTACAACTGATAATGCAGAAGCGGTCCGCAATAGCGAATTGATCATATTAGCCGTAAAGCCTTACCAGGTAAACGATGTATTGAATAGTTTTAAAAACGAACTTTCTGCAAAACATATTTTAGTTTCTGTTGTAACCGGAGTTTTAATTGCAGATATTGAGGAAATTATTCAGAAAAAAATTCCTGTTTTTAGAACGATGCCAAATACCGCGATTTCCATTCAGGAAAGTATGACTTGTATCAGCTTTACAAATGCTGAAGATGCAGAAATTAAATTAGTACAAAAAATATTTTCAACTTTAGGCAAAGTAGTTGTTATTGATGAAAAATTAATGGAAGCAGCTACAATCCTTGGTGCATGTGGCACTGCGTATGCAATGCGCTTCATTCGCGCCAGCATTCAGGGAGGAATTGAAATTGGTTTTGATGTCGCCACTGCAAATTTAATTGTGGAACAAACTGTAAAAGGCGCTGCAGAGTTATTATTACAAAAGGGAACGCATCCCGAGCAGGAAATTGATAAAGTAACCACACCGAAAGGCTGTACAATTGCGGGGCTAAACGAAATGGAACATCAGGGTTTTAGTTCGTCATTAATTAAAGGAATTTCTGTGAGTTATAAAAAAATTGCAAAGAGTTAAATGAATTTTAAAAACTGCGATTCTTGTTTTAAAATTACTTTTCTTTTTTCTTTGCCAATTTCTCGGGAGAAGCCAATTCTAAAATAAATTGATCCGAAACTTCCAATGCTTTCATAATATCATTTATTTCAACATTTTCCACAGAGCTTTGCCCGATATTTTTAAAACATTTTACAAATAGCATCGCGACCGGCGCTATATATGAAATGACCGCCGCATCATGGGTTGCGCCGCTTTGTAAACTTATCAATTCAATCTTTTTTTCATTAATTGAATTGGTTAAAAGCCGTCTCAATTTTTTATTACAACTAACGGGTGCAATTTCCTGAATGAGCTTCCATTCAAAATAAATATTCCTTTTATCACAAATTCTTTCACATTCAAAATTGATCGCTTCATAAGCTTTAGATAATATTTCCGCGTCATCGCTTCGTATATCAACTGTGCAATTTACAGTTCCCGGAATTACATTGGAGGCTGAGTTAGCAATTATCAATTTGCCAACGGTTGCCAATAAATTATTCTTTTCATGCAACGCATATTTTTCTACAGCTAAAATAAATTTAGCCGCCGCACATAAAGCATCTTTGCGCACATCCATTCTTACAGTGCCAGCGTGGCCTGCCTTTCCGGTAAATCTTATTTCAATTCTCTTCTGTCCCGAAATGGAATTAACTACTCCAACAGGAATATTATTTTCATACAAAATATTTCCCTGATCTATGTGAATTTCAAAATACCCCAGCCAGTTTTCCGGGGCTATAGCATTCTCACTCAATTTTGTAGAATCATAATTTAGAGATTTCAAAATCTGCGACAGTGTAATTCCCTGCTGGTCCTTTATTTCCAAAAATTTATTATGAAATGTTCCTGCAACAACTTCACTTCCAAGAGAAGAATAATTAAAACGGACGCCGCCATCCTCGCTAAACGCAATTAATTCAATATTAAATGGAAGAGAAATGTTTTTAGAAATAATATTTTCTATCACGTCAAGGCCGGTTAAAATACCTAAAGTTCCTTCAAATTTTCCCGCGTTTCGTACCGTATCATAATGCGATCCAATCACAAAAGTCTTCGCTTCCGGATTATTACTTTTTAATTTCCCCCTCACGTTTCCAATATTGTCAATGTAGGTTTCAAGACCTGCTTCACGCATCCAGGAAGCAATTTTATTGCCGCATTCTAAAAAAATTTTAATCAATTTCATGGAGAATTGTATTAAGAGGTTACCAATCTTTAAGAGGACATCTCTTGAAATTCTTGATGAGAATTGAAAATTTCCCATTTTGACATGGATAGTAACTGTCTCTTATACAC
>JBEPVG010000373.1:0-2683 GCA_041691175.1 Chitinophagaceae bacterium | reverse complement strand
ATATCTGATTATTTCCAATCTTTAGCTTCAATTATCTTTGCTTTATGGCATATAAAAATCTTGAAGAATTTATTGATGTTCTTGAAAAAGAAAAAGAATTGATCCGGATAAAAGAGTATGTAAATCCCCATCTCGAAATGGCCGAAATTACTGACAGGATCAGCAAGAATAATAATGGTGGAAAGGCATTGCTTTTTGAAAACACCGGTTATGATTTTCCTGTTTTGATGAATGCTTACGGAAGTGAAAAAAGGATGTGTCTTGCCCTTGGTGTTAATGATTTAAATGATACCGCAAAAGAGATTGAAAACCTGTTTAAAATGCTTTCCTCTCCCAAAGAAAATATTCTTGATAAATTAAAGATGTTGCCAAAGTTGAGCCAGTTTGCGAGTTGGATGCCGAAAATAATCAATGGTAAAGGAGATTGTCAACAAGTGATTATGAAAGAGCCGGATATTACTAAACTTCCGGTGATAACCTGTTGGCCAAAGGATGGCGGACCGTTTGTAACGCTTCCCATTATTCATACAAAAGATCCGAATAATAATTTAAGAAATGTAGGCATGTACCGGATGCAAATCTTTGGGCCAAAACTTACCGGAATGCATTGGCATAAACATAAAGTTTCGGCAAAACATTTCAACGAATATAAAAAATTAAAAAAGCGGATGCCCATCGCCGTTGCGTTGGGTGGTGACCCGGTTTATGCGTATGCAGCAACAGCGCCTTTGCCTGAGAATGTGGATGAATACATGCTCGCAGGTTTTTTAAGAAAGAAAAAAGTGGAACTTGTAAAGTGTATTTCGCAACCGGATGTACAAGTGCCGGCCGATGCAGATTTTATTATCGAAGGTTATATTGATCCGAATGATGACTTAATTTGGGAAGGTCCATTTGGTGATCATACGGGTTATTATTCTTTACCTGATTGGTATCCGAAGTTTCACATTACTGCGATCACGCATAAAAAAAATCCGGTTTATCCTGCGACAATTGTTGGCATTCCGCCACAAGAAGATGCGTGGTTGGGAAAGGCAACTGAGCGGATTTTTTTAGCGCCAATAAAAATGACTTTGGTGCCTGAAATTTTAGATATGGAAATGCCCGTGGAAGGTGTATTTCATAACCTGGTGATTGCCAAAATTGAAAAAGATTATGCAGGCCAGGCACAGAAAGTAATGAACGCCATGTGGGGCGCCGGGCAAATGATGTTTAATAAAATATTGATTATTACTGCATCCAAAGCTGAAAAATTTAAACTCTCCGATTATACCATTCTGGCAAAAAATATTTGTAAAAACCTGAACACTTCAACTGATATTTATTTTTCGCAGGGCCCGATGGATGTACTGGACCATAGCTGCAGTAAAATGGGATTCGGTGGAAAAATGTGCATTGATGGAACTTTTAAATTTAATGAAGAAAAAGATGAATATTTTTCGACTTTACTTCCCAGTTTTAATGCTGCATCTGCGAGTGAAATGAAGAATGTTTTTCGGGAAATCAAAGTGATTAATTTCTCTTTGATTAAAAAAGAAATTCCTTGTTTAATTATTTCTATTCAGAAAGATAAAAAGAATCATGTAAAAGAATTGCATGAATCTATTTGTGAAATAAAATCAGTTGAAGGAATAAAAATGATTTTGTATGTTGAACATACTGTCGATCCAAATGACCTTTCGGTGGCACTTTGGCGTTTTTGTAATAATCTTGACCCAAGGCGGGATCATTTTATAGTAAAGAAACAATTACTGCAGAAACCTAATCACTATGTTGCCTGCATTGGTTTTGACGGCACTTTAAAGACAAAACAATTTGATGAGTTTTATCGTGAATGGCCAAATATTATTATTGCCGATGATAAAACAATTGGTTCTGTTGATAAAAAGTGGGAGAGGCTTGGATTGGGAGATTTTATTTCTTCACCGTCATTGAAGTTTAAGGGACAAATGTATGGCGAAGAAGCGGTGGCAAAAATTTAGTTCAAGATTCGAAATGCAATCTAATTTTTACACTGAAAACAATCTTTAAAAATATCTGCCTAGCTATTTTATTTTCACCGTCTACTCCAAATAGTGTAAAAACGAAAAATTCCAAATATTATCGGAACAACATAGAACCAACCTTTAGAGTTAAAAGTGTTATTAGAAAAACTGTCTTTAATAAGTAATGAGCAAATAATAATCAAGGCACCTACAATGCAGACAAAGCAATCTTATTGGTTTTGGAAGTGGGTATTATTCGGTTCATTATTTTTATTAATAAAAAAATTGCGTAGCATTTCTAATAATGAAATTGAAGGAGAAATAATTAGAAAAAATAAAATTACATTTCTCTTTATAAATGGATTTTCGGTGAAAAAATTTGAGGTTGCTAAAATTAATAACCCCACTCCTGTAATCCACAAACCTGCATACCAAAATATGTTCTTTTTAGTCGGTTGAGTTATCCATTTTGGTCTTTTATATTTCATATTAATATTTTATTCCTAACCTCCAATCCTAAATATCTGTAGCTTCTCCATACGCCACTGCTGTAGCCTCTTTCACAGCTTCACTAATGGTTGGATGTGGATGGATTGAATTTAATATTTCATGGGCAGTTGTTTCCAATTTACGTGCAACAACTACTTCAGCAATTACCTCAGTAACATTGTAACCAATCATGTGGCAACCTAATAATT
>JBEPVG010000372.1:0-2692 GCA_041691175.1 Chitinophagaceae bacterium | reverse complement strand
TTGTAAGCCATGGTCACAATATCTGGCACAGCAGATTTGGCAAGTTCAGCCAAAGCCTTTACAGCAGCAAGTTTCATTGCTTCATTAATTTGTGTGGCACGCACATCCAGGGCGCCACGAAAGATGTATGGAAAACCAAGAACATTATTTACCTGGTTTGGATAATCGCTTCTCCCGGTTGCCATAATTACATCTTTTCTTGCCTCAATAGCTTTGTCATAAGTGATTTCGGGATTGGGATTTGCCATTGCAAAAACGATTGGATTTTTTGCCATGCTTTTCACCATTTCAGGAGTAATAACATCACCAACACTTAATCCAATAAAAACGTCTGCATCCTTCATCGCTCTTTCCAAGGTGATATTTTTATCTTTTGCTGTAGCAAATTTTTTCTTCATTTCGCTCAGATCCTGGCGGTCAGAATGAAGGAGGCCGGTTTTATCAAACATTAAAAAATTGTTTGGATTTGCACCCAACGCAACATAGAGTTGCACGCAAGCCATTGCGGCGGCACCTGCGCCATTCACTACAAATTTTACTTTATTAATTTTCTTTTTCTGAATTTCAAGGGCGTTCAATAAAGCTGCTGAGCTAATAATCGCAGTTCCGTGCTGATCATCGTGCATAACGGGAATGTGCAAACGCTCTTTTAATTTTTGCTCGATATAAAAACATTCCGGCGCTTTAATATCCTCAAGATTTATTCCGCCAAAAGTTGGCTCCAGTGAAGCAACAATTTCTACAAATTTCTCTGGATCAGTTTCATTTACTTCTATATCAAATACATCTATATCCGCAAAAATTTTAAACAAAACTCCCTTGCCTTCCATCACAGGTTTTCCCGCGAGCGCACCGATATTTCCCAAGCCTAAAACTGCAGTTCCATTGCTAATAACTCCAACCAAATTTCCTTTTGCCGTATATTGGTAAGCGCTTTCAGGATCAAGTTCTATTTCCAAACACGGCACAGCCACGCCTGGAGAATAAGCCAAAGAAAGATCTCTTTGTGTTTTAGTAGCCTTCGTAGGAATTACTTCTATTTTTCCCGGCCTTCTTTTTGAATGATAATCAAGCGCTTCCTGCTTTCGAATATTTTTTAGCATAAATAATTATTAATGCCCGCAATTAAACCGGCGATTGCTTTTTATTGAAAAGTAAAGATAGGTAATGTAGTCATTCATCGTGTAGAAACAGCGAGCCATGCCATAATGCCCATTCCGTTTTCAATGGCTTTTTCATCGATATTAAATGTGGGAGTGTGTACTCCGGAGGTGATATTATTTTTTATATTTCCAACCCCCAACCTGAAAAAACAGGCAGGTATTAAATGAGAATAAAATGCAAAATCCTCTGCGCCCATTCGCATTTCTGTTTCTTCAACATTTTCTTCACCAACAAATTCCTCGGCATTACGGGTAGCCTCGACCGTTAGATCAATATTATTTACCACAAATGGATAGCCTACATCAATTTCAGCATCAATTTCGGCACCTGAAATTTCACCAGTTTTTATGCAAATATTCTTAATCAGGTCATGGGCTTTAAACCTCCATTCTTCATTCATTGCTCTGAAAGTACCCATCAGTTTAACTTCTGAAGGAATTACGTTTGTTGCGTTTCCTCCCTGAAAAGAGGTGATAGAAAGTACCGAAGGATTAAAAGGGTTATTCATTCTGCTAACAACCTGTTGAAGATTTACGATCAATTGGGAAGCAGCAAGAATTGTATCTGCAGTAAGATAAGGCGCCGCTGCGTGGCCACCTTTACTTTTCACAGTAATATAAATTTCATCTGCGCTCGCCATCACCATTCCCCCACGAAAGCTTAATTTTCCGATTTCTAAATTTGGATGAACATGCAAGGCAAAAATCGCATCCGGTTTTGGATTTTCAAGAACACCTTCTTTTATCAAAAGACTTGCTCCGCCCGGATTTTTTTCTTCGCCGGGCTGAAAAATTAATTTGATCGTTCCTTCCCATTCATCTTTTAATTCATTTAAAATTTTTGCTGCGCCAAGAAGACAAGTTGTGTGAACATCATGTCCGCAGGCATGCATAACGCCTTCATTTTTTGAGCGATATTCAATATTATTTTTTTCTAAAATCGGCAATGCATCTATATCTGCACGAAGAGCGATCACTTTTTTTTCCGGATTTTTTCCATTGATAATTCCGATTACACCTGTCGTTGCCATTACTTTATAATCAATCCCAAAATCTTTTAATTTTTGTTGAACAAATTTTGAAGTTTCAAATTCATGAAAACTCAATTCCGGATGTTGATGAAGATGACGACGGACTTGAATAAAATCATCAGCATATTTTTTTGACAGCTCCTTTATTTTTTCTTTCAGCATTGATCTTGATTAAGATGGACAAAAGTAAAAAGAGTTTCTTTGATGAAATTCTTTTTAATAATTTGAAGTTATATATAATTCTGAAGAATAGAGAAAGGTCATAATTATACCCTTAGCAGGCTATGCAATATTATAAATTCAATTGAATGGAAAATAATTTGTACTTCGAATTAGGTTCATTTGTTCGGTTACCTGTTTAATTTCGATTTTTGATAATTAAAATCCTACTTTATATTATAACCGTTGTAATCCTTGTCCGGTGTTACTTCTATTGTTTCTGAAAGATAATAGATATTGGCACCCCCCAGCATTTTTGAAATCTTCTAAGATTCGATG
>JBEPVG010000371.1:0-2716 GCA_041691175.1 Chitinophagaceae bacterium | reverse complement strand
CCGATCACATTATGACCAGTTCGTTTTTTATTCCCCAACGCTGTTTTTAAATCGATGGTCAGGTTAGCAGATTGATCGCTTAAATATTTTTTTGAAATACTTTTAGAAAGATAAATAACCGGAATTTTTATTTTTTCAATTTTTGATTTCCCATCAAATTTTAGCTCATCATCTATTTCTCCTGAGTTAAAAACAATCAATGCTGAAGCACCTTTTTCTGAAAATTCAATTGCTTTATTTTTAATAAAATCCTGTACATCATAATGCGGATTATTTTTATTTTCTTCGAGGCCATCATTAATGTCTAAAAACCATGTCATTCCTTTTTCTTTAAACGCAGGTGAAACATCGCCCTTTGTTTCTCCGTCATCACTAAAAATAAAGGGGAAAAAGTCTTTTTTAATTTCGAGAGAGCTATCATTGATCAATAAATGAGTTTCAGGTAAAATCTCTTTTCCTTCATTAATTTCGAACGATTGAATAAAAGTGTTTCCATCACCTTTTGCTATCAAACCGGTTTTTTGAAACTGATCGGAAATATATTCATACGCCATTTTTTCGCCGGGAGTGCCGGTTCTGCGGCCTTCCAATTGATCGCTGGATAAATAAGTTATTTCTGTTTTAAGATTTTCGATGATCGCCTTATCAGATTTTTTAAGTTTCTGACCAATGGTACATTGAGAAATAAGAAGTAAAAAAAGTAAAATGTTTTTCATAAGCCTGCTTTATTTTAAGACAAAATTAAGATGAATATTTTAGTGAAGGTTATGATAAAATTTCATGGCAGATATCTCTTTCCTGAATTCGTAAAAGTTTTTTAGCGCTCACGACTATTTTTACCGATTATTATAAAAAATTTGAACCGTCCACTTCATATTGCCTTAGTAGGAAATCCAAACAGTGGAAAGAGTTCCCTTTTTAATTCACTTACCGGTTTAAATCAGAAGGTTGGAAATTTTCCCGGCGTTACTGTTGATAAAAAAACAGGCATATCGAAAATTTCTGAAAATCTTTCTGCAAAAATTATTGACCTCCCCGGGACGTACAGTCTTTATCCAAAAAGAAACGACGAATGGGTTTCCTATAAAGTTTTGCTCGAACAGGATCCGCAGATAAAGGCGGATATAATTGTGTTGGTTGCAGATGCCAGTAATCTAAAAAGAAACCTTCTTTTTTGTTCACAGATCATCGACTTGAAACGCCCTGTGGTGATTGCTTTGACGATGATGGATATCGCCGGCAAAAATAATATCAAAGTGGATATCGCAGGACTGGAACGTGAACTTGGTGTTTTTGTTATTCCGGTTAATCCACGAAAGAATAAAGGAATTGTGCAGTTAAAAAAAGCCATTTTGCATGCTGCCGAAAACCTGAATCATTTTCCTGATCGCGACTTTATTAATATGGAGCCAATGGCTTCCGATGCGATAAAAAAAGTTAGAAATATTTTTCCGGACGTAAGCAATTATCGCGCGATTCATTATCTCATTAATCATGAAAATTTTGCATTAAATAATGAAACACAGGATGCTATAGAAAATATTGAAGTTGAAACAAAATTTAATCCTACAAAAACCCAGGCTGAAGAAATTTTGCAACGTTATGGAAAAATAAAAACCATTATGAAGCAAACGGTAGTCGAAGCAGATCCGTTGCAAAAAGCATTGTTTACACAAAAGTTAGATGATATTTTATTGCATCGAACATGGGGTTATTTAATTTTAATGGCGGTACTTTTTTTATTGTTTCAAAGCATTTTTGTGATCGCCCAATTTCCGATGAATGGAATTGAATGGACATTTGCAGAAGCGGGCGGCTGGCTCGGGAATTTCCTTCCGGCGGGATGGTTCACGGACCTTTTCATCAATGGAATTCTTGCCGGATTAAGTGGAATAATTGTTTTCGTTCCACAAATTATGATCTTATTTGGATTAATAACTTTGCTGGAAGACACCGGTTATATGGCGCGCATAAGCTTCCTAACAGATAAAATTATGCGCAAAGCAGGACTCAATGGAAAGAGTGTAATGCCGATGGTTAGCGGGCTTGCGTGCGCTGTTCCCGCCATTATGAGTGCGCGAAGTATCGAAAATAAAAAGGAAAGATTGCTTACTATTATGTGTACTCCACTCATGAGTTGCAGCGCGCGCCTACCGGTTTATACCGTGTTGATCGCTTTGGTAATTCCTCATAAAATGTTTTTTGGATTTATCAGTTTGCAGGGATTGGTAATGATGCTGATGTATTTTTTAGGAACGTTCATGGCGCTGGCTGCAGCATTTGTGATGAAGTGGTTTATCAAAAGCTCAGAAAAAAGTTTTTTCATTCTGGAACTTCCTGCTTACCGTGGTCCTCGATGGAAAAATATATTGACTACAATGGTTGAAAGAGCAAAGATTTTTGTATTTGAAGCAGGTAAAGTGATTATGGTCATCAGTCTGCTGCTTTGGGTTTTGAGCACTTTTGGCCCACCGGAAAAAATGAAAGCAGTGACTACAAAATATGCAACACTTGTTCAACAAAATCCTTCGCAGGTAAAAGAATACAAAAAATTAGAAAGCACCGAACATCTTCAAAATTCTTTCGCAGGGATTTTAGGGAAAACAATTGAGCCGGTTATTCGTCCATTGGGTTATGATTGGAAAATAGGAATTGCACTTATTACTTCGTTTGCTGCACGCGAAGTATTTGTTGGAACCATGGCCACGCTTTATAG
>JBEPVG010000370.1:0-2723 GCA_041691175.1 Chitinophagaceae bacterium | reverse complement strand
ATATTTATCTTTTTGCCTTCGATTATAATAGGATGTTGTTATTGCCCAATGGTCGCTAAGCGCATAAGCAGCTTGTAAGTCAATGCCGGCAGCATATTTATTTACCGGACGAATATTATTTGCGGATGAATAATTAGCGGTTAATTTAGATTCTCCTTTTTGTATAAAATAAGGATTGTTAGCGGGCGAAGCAGTATAAATGTAACGGTAATTTGTGTTGCACGAAAATAAACCAATGATAATGGCAGTAAACAAGAAATTAATTCTCATTTTATTAGGATTGGATTTTAAATGTAAGGGAAAATCAAGAATTCGGGTTATTTGTTTGTTTACTACATTTTTATTTCATTATTCTTTTATTAATAAATTGTATATTTTTAATTATCACCGATTCTATTTTTTTATTCAATTGATTTTATTAAATGGCTTTATTGGAAAGAAAACTTAGTTTATCTCAGGCATCTGCCATTAATATGATTGATATGGTTGGAATCGGGCCATTCATCACTTTGCCGATGGTTATTGGAATGATGAACGGGCCATATTTTTTATATGCATGGATCGCAGGCGCTTTTTTATCAGTCGTAGATGGCATGGTTTGGAGCGAATTGGGAGCAGCTTTTCCAAGAGCTGGTGGTAGTTATAATTTCTTAAAAGAAGCTTATGGGAAAAACGGCGCAGGTAAGATGATGAGTTTTTTATTTGTCTGGCAAACGATGATACAAGCCCCGCTGGTTATTGCTTCTGCAGCGATTGGTTTCGCAAAATATTTTTCTTTTATTGTGCCGCTTACTGGTTTTACAGAAAAGTTAGTGAGCGGCAGTGTTGTGATTTTTATCGTGATTTTATTATATCGCAAAATAGAAGCGATTGGCAAAATCAGTATTTTTTTATGGAGTGGTGTTATCATTACCATGTTCTGGATCATCGGCGGCGGCATTTTTCATGGAAATTTTTTCGAACCTGTCAGAAATATTAATTCAGGGCTAACGATCGATTATGCTTTTGTAACAGCTATTGGTTTTGCCAGCGTAAAATCTGTATATAGTTACCTGGGCTATTACAATGTCTGCCACCTTGGAAGTGAAATAAAAAATCCCTCCAAAAATATCCCGCGAAGCATATTTATTTCTATCGCCGGGATTGCAGTTTTGTATTTACTAATGAATATTAGTGTTGTAAGTGTTATTCCCTGGCAGCAGGCAAAAGACAGTGAATTTGTGATCAGCGAATTTATGGAAGTGCTGATGGGACATACTGCTGCAACTATTATCACCTGTCTTATTCTGTGGGTCGCTTTTGCATCGGTATTTTCTGCAACCCTTGGCTATAGCCGCATTCCTTATGCTGCTGCAGCGGACGGAGAATTTTTTAAGATCTTTGCAAAACTTCATCCCACTAAAAACTTCCCTTACATTTCTTTATTATTCCTGGGAAGCATCGCTTTTATTTTTAGCATGCTTTTTAAATTAAGTGAAACGATCAGCGCCATTCTTGCGATGCGAATTATGATTCAATTTATCGGGCAGGCTGTTGGATTAATTATTTTGCGAAGCAAAAAGGATAAAACTGATTTTCCTTATAAAATGCCTTTTTTTCCATTGCCGGTTTTCGTAGCAATTGCCATGTGGTTTTTTATTCTGATTTCTACAGGAAGTAAATTAATGTTGAGTGGATTGGTAGTAATTTTTTTGGGAGCAATTGTATATTTTATTAAAGCAAAACTGCAAAAGGAATGGCCATTTTTGGATTAGCTGATTACTTTATTCTGCAATAATAAAATCTGTTTATTCATTTCATCAATTTTTTCCAGCAGGTGATTGATGGTTTCAATTCCTTCCAGATTAATATCCAGGTCATAATGCAGGCGCACAAATTTTTCTAATTTTTGCAATTCATCTGAGGGAATAAAGGTGTGTTGTTCTACAGCTGTAAATTTTATCAATCCGGAATCCTCCAAAGAACTGATAAAGGAGTATTCAATATTATGATACATGCAAAAATCTTCGGCTGGTATTAATTCATCGTTTTCCATATCAAAAAATTTATACAGATAATTTTGATAATTCAGTAAATAAATCTTTTTGTTTTTCAGTTAAATTAGTTGGCAATTTCACATCCCAGGTGATATACAAATCGCCAAATTGTTCTTCTTTCTTATAAACAGGAAATCCTTTCCCTTTCAACCGTATTTTAGTGTCATTCTGCGTTTCAGGATTTACTTTTAATTTAATTTTTCCGCTTAAAGTGTCAATTGTTTTTTCGCCGCCCAGCAACGCAGTATATAAATCTATATCTTCATTTTTATACAAATCATTCCCTTCTCTTCTGAAAACGGTATTATTTTTTATTGCAAAAGTGATGATCAAATCTCCATTAGGACCGCCGTTTGCGCCAGGGCTTCCATAACCTTTTAATTTTATTTGCTGACCGTTTTCAACTCCGGCCGGAATGGTGATCCGTACATTTTTACCATTGATGGTAAGTGTTTGTTTATGCGTTGTATAAGCATCACTCAATGAAAGTTGCAGCTCTGCATTATAATCCTGTCCCCGGTATTTTGCCTGGCTTCTTCTGCCCCTCGCACCGCCAAAAAGAGATTCAAAGAAATCTGAAAAACCCCCTTCTTCACCACCAGAATAGGTATATTCTTCACCGCCATAGTTGGAACCAAATCCTCCGCCTCCAAATCCATCACCACTGCCACCGCTCCAGCCGCCACG
>JBEPVG010000369.1:0-2739 GCA_041691175.1 Chitinophagaceae bacterium | reverse complement strand
ATATTCTGCTTTTCGTCAACTTTACCACCAGGTTTATTTAAAAGAAAATGAATGGGTTTTATTGCCTCAAAAAAATAGAAATATTTTCAGGGCTTTTATTTTTTCTACCAGGGAAAAAGTTGTTTCAATTCTACAAAAATATTTAGGGGAAAACGATGAATCAGCAATTGCCAAAGCTTTGTTGATTGGATATAAAGTAGACCTAGATAAAGATTTGGTGCAGGCATATAGCAACGCCGGCGTTGTTCATATCATTGCTATTTCAGGGCTTCATATAGGAATTATTTATGCAATTTTATTGTGGGTTTTTTCGGTTCTTCCGCACACAAAAAATTCTAAATCCCTGCGGTTGATTTTAATAATTATTTGCCTCTGGGGTTTTGCTTTGCTTACAGGTGCTGCTCCTTCTGTAATACGAGCGGCAATCATGTTTTCATTTATTATTGCAGGAAGTGTTTTTAATAAAAAAAGTTCGGTTTATAATTCCCTAGCCGCATCCGCTTTATTTATATTGTGTTTTAACCCTTATGAACTTTGGAATGTGGGGTGTCAACTTTCTTATTTGGCAGTTTTAGGAATTGTAATTGCACAAAAACCAATTTCCAACTGGGGTTATTTTAAAAATAAATTCCTTCAAAAGTCATGGCAATTAGCAGCGGTTTCCTTATCTGCACAGTTGTTTACTTTTCCTTTGTGTTTATATTATTTTCACCAGCTTCCTTTATTGTTTTTGTTGGCAAACCTCGTGGCCATTCCTCTTGCCACTTTGATTCTTTGCGGTTGCCTGATTTTGATACTTGTTTCTCCTGTAACGATAGTAGCTATTTATTTTGCAAAAGTTGTTTATAGTGCTATTTGGGTTTTAAATCATTGTGTTTTATTCTTTGATTCCATTCCTTTCTCTTTGTGGAAAAATGTTTCTGTTTCTGTTGCAGATACTTTTTTATTGTATTTAATTGTTTTGGCTTGTATGTATTCATTTCTTAAGAAAAATAAGTTAGCACTCAAATTTGCATTGACTTTTTCTATTCTTTTTATTTCTTTTAAAACTTTTAAGAAATGGGAATTGAATCATCAAAAGAAAATTGTTGTTTACAATATCCCAATGCACAAAGCAGTAGAATTTATTGAAGGCAATAATTTTTATTTCTCCGGCGACAAAGAAGTGGTGAATGATAAATTGTTGAATAAATATAATTTAATGCCGGTTCACACTGCTTTTGAGCTAAAAGAAAATTCGGATTCATTAAATGGCTTATTTATCAAAAACAACTTTTTTCAATTTTATAATAAAAGAATAGTGATGATTGACTCTGCAATAAATTATTCTCTGCTGGAAAATAAAATGAAAGCCAGTTATATTATTATTTCAAAAAACCCCCGAATTAAAATAGCTGATGTGGCTCAAAATTTTGATTGTAATAATTTCATTTTTGATGCTTCAAACCCTCCGTGGAAAATTGAACAATGGAAAAAAGAGTGTGAAGAATTACATTTGCATTCCTATTCTGTTCCCGAACAAGGAGCGTTTGTAATCAATTTGTAAATGAAAAAATTCTTTCAAAAAAATGCAGCAAAAAATAAAATCAGCGCTAATTTCTGTTTATAATAAAGATGGGTTAAAAGAAATAATTCCTTTATTCCTCAAACAAAATATTACTATTTACAGCACAGGAGGAACACAAAAGTTTATTGAAGAAAATGGTGGCAAATGTATTTCTGTTGAATCTCTTACAGGTTATCCTTCTATTCTTGGCGGAAGGGTGAAAACACTGCATCCAGTTGTTTTCGGGGGGGTTTTGGCAAGGCGCGATGTGGAAAATGATATGAAGGAAATGGAGCAATATAATATTCCTGAAATTGATTTGGTAGTTGTTGACCTTTATCCTTTTGAAGAAACGGTGAAATCAACAAATGACGAATCGGTTATTATTGAAAAGATAGATATTGGAGGCCCATCGATGATTCGCGCGGCAGCAAAAAACTTTAAAAACGTTTTGGTTATTGCTGATAAAAATGAATATAAGAACCTGGAGAATGTTTTATCAGAACAAGATGCGGAAACTTCTTTGGAAGAAAGAAAAGATTTTGCAAGAAAGGCTTTTGATGTTTGCACCCGCTACGATGTTGCTATCTCTGATTATTTTAATAAAAGAAAATGCGTCAATCCTTATTCAGGCGAGCATGAACTTAAGAAAACACTCCGTTACGGAGAAAATCCTCATCAGCAAGGATTCTTTTTCGGGGACCTTAATAGAATTTTTGAACAATTGAATGGAAAGGAACTTTCTTATAACAATCTCGTGGACATTGACGGCGCTTTACAATTAATGGAAGAGTTTGAAAATCATAAAATTGAGAAAGTAACATTCGCCATTTTTAAACACACCAATGTTTGCGGAATTTCACAAAGAGAATCTGTGTCAGAAGCTTTCTCAGCGGCATTAGCCGGAGATCCGGAAAGTGCATTTGGCGGCATTTTAATTGCTAATTCTTCGATTGATATAAAAACCGCAGAAGCACTGAAAGATTTATTTTTTGAAGTGCTGATTGCCCCTTCTTTTGATGAAGATGCTTTATCAGCATTGAAATTGAAAAAGAACCGGATCATTTTAAGGCTGAAGGAATTTCCTGAAGAAGGGCAGCAATCAAAAAAATTATTAAACGGCTTATTAATCCAGGATAATGATAAAGGCAATTTTACAGAATGGAAAGAAGAAGGCGGAAGAAATGCTACCC
>JBEPVG010000368.1:0-2742 GCA_041691175.1 Chitinophagaceae bacterium | reverse complement strand
TCTTACATGAACGTCAATCGTTCTATCGCCAACAATTACTTCGGTTCCCCAAACTTTGTCTAAAATTTCATTTCTCAAAAAAACTTTCGCCGGTTTGGATGCGAGTAATGCAAGCAATTCAAATTCCTTTCTTGCCAAAATAATTTCTTCATTTTTTAAAATCACCAGATATTTTTCGCGGTCAATTGATAGATCGCCAATTTGCAAAATACTTCCCGTTTCTTTTATAATTCTTCTGAAAAGCGCGTTCACACGGCTTATCAAAACTTTTGGGCTGATCGGTTTGCTGATATAATCGTCGCCTCCGGTTTCCAAACCTTTTATTTCTGTGCTTTCATCATTTAAAGCGGTTAAAAAAATAATGATTGTATTTTCAAATTCATTATCCGCTCTCAAAATTTTACAAACCTCAAAACCTGTTTTTCCGGGCATCATTACATCCAGAATGATCAAGTCGGGCTTGTGCATTTTTGCCAGTTCCACGGCATTATTTCCATTCATCGCGTTAATTACCTGGTATCCTTCGGCGAGAAGATTAAAGTTTAAAATCTCTAAAATATCGGGCTCGTCATCGGCAATTAAAATCGTTCGTTGCTTCGTTTCCTGGTTCATTGTTTGCAAACCTATATTAAATTATTATTTCCCAAGCTTGTTTACAATTTAATAATACGAAAACGGTTTGCCTCAAATTTAAAGTTCCTAACAAAAGGTTAATAACATCGCAGTCTGCAACGTTTTAAATTAATAATTTATCTCTGGAAATAAAGCAATACTTAAATTTGTATCTTATTGGAAGTATTTTTGCTCCTGTTAACATAAAAAAAATAATGAGGCTTTTATTTAATTTCTTGCTGCTGATTTCATTTTTTCCTTTTACCGCTTCTGCCAGTGATACAACCAATATTCCAATAGGCAGAAGGATATTTCACGACCGGATCCGCGATGAACAAAAGCGCGCTGATAAAGCCGATGGACGCCAGGACGGAATTATAAAAGTAGGTATCAATGCCGATATCAATTTGCAGGTGACCGATGCAATCATCAGAAAAACAAATGTCCTTCGTAACGATATTGAAAATGACGAAAATTTGCCCACAAATAATGATAAAGTTCGTTACCTGCGTTATGTGGAAGATCTTTTAAAAGACTTTATTTTTGGTTGGAAAAAACACACATTCAATCCTTCTCTTGCGCCTTTATTAGTTGAAAATTTCAATGAGATTTTTGAGGCAAATATCAAAGGAGAAAACATGACTCCACTTATTGAAAAAGTACCTTATGAAGTGGGGATGATCAATGCCTCTATTTTTAATGAAAACTCTGGTTATCAGGAGAGCAAAATTGCTTTATTCAAAAAATTCTGTACGTTAAATCCTGATAAGATTCTTCAAAATCTGGCGCCATTTGTAAATGAACCCTTTGCCGATTCTTTGGTAATTGTAGCCTTTAATAACAGCCCGAGCCAATTATATTCTTATGCTCAATCCTCCAACAGCCCTCAGGGAAAACTGATTAGAAAAATAGATGATCCGCGGGTAAAAACGGTCGTTAAATTAAGCACTCAAAACCGCGCCCTGTTTTATTTTCCTTTTCTTGATGACCTGATCAGTGGGGAAAAAACAATGGCAGAAATTTCAAAAGTGGCGGGAACTTCTGATGCAAATTATGATAGTGTCGGATATTATCGTTTATTGGTAAAAACCGAAATAAATTATTATGCCCGAATGGTTCGGGGCGACACGCCGGTAGCCATGTTGGGTTCGAATGGATTGGTGGATATGCTAAAAGCAAAAGCTATTCAACATTTTATTACCCCGATTAATGAATTGCATGAAAGCCCCAATCCGGCAGTGCGTTTTAAAGCGATTCAACCATTGACAGCCCAGGAACTTTACTACATGATGGTGTTGGGAGAAAATGACATTTATACTTCAAGTTATAAATATAGTTTCGATAGAATGATTGAAAAAATGGGTTCCGTTCCTCATGGTGATTCATTACTTTTTTCACTGAATTTCGATCGGTTCAAAAAGTTTATAAAAATGGCCGCTCAATATAATAAGCTGAGTGAGTTTTTAAAAACCATGCCGCCGGAAAATTCAGCAAAACTGATGCAGGCTTTTGTAGCTAAATTAGAAACTACTCCCACACTTGAAGACGCTGTTGATGTGGCCGATTCTTATGGAAGTATCACCAGTACTGACCTTCAGAAATCCATGTTGCAAAATGTAGAATGGAATGAACAAAGATGCATTAAAGAAAATAACGATCGCGGACGAAAAATTTACAGCCTTTTGAAAACAATTTTTCTTTCCGCTGATCCAAAAAACGGAATTGATCTTTCAAAAGAAATCGGAATTCCACCGATTTATACCGTTGATTATAATTATCTCGCCGATGATTCCGGCAGAATAATTGAACAGGTTTTTTTCTATGGAGATAAAGATGGGAAAGCTTCTTACGCCAGTTATCTTACATCTTTTCCTCACAACGATTGGAGTATCACCCAGAAAAAAGAATGGATAGAAATAAGGTCTATTAAAGGAAAGCCAATCAGTATTTATGCGAATCTTCCGCTGGACAATGAAACGGATAAAGATGCGAAAGCGCAGGAGGATCTGATAGATTACCTGGATGGGAAAGGCTTGAAACCTACTATAGTCATACATCGTGGCCACAGTTATCATTTGCCTTATACAATTGCGCAACTCCCCGAAAGTGCAAAAATTATTATGTTGGGTT
>JBEPVG010000367.1:0-2752 GCA_041691175.1 Chitinophagaceae bacterium | reverse complement strand
GCAATATACTCTCAGCTTTAGTGCGGCAAGGTTTCAATCAAATGATGATCGCGAATTTAAATTTAAATCTACGCCATTTCCGGTGGCTATTTTCGGAAATGCTGATTGTAACGCTGTACCATTTGGCTCTTCAAATTCTATCAGCAACGGCTGCCCGGCTAATTACCAGGGTTGGAAATTACTCGGTAAAACAACAGTTGTGAGCAAAGGCAAATGGATCCAGAACAAAATCAGTTTTACAGTTCCGTCAGATATAAATGTTATCGCAATCGGGCCGGATTGCGCTCTCACAAATCCAAATTTAGATCTTGCAGACAGTACCACTTTTTTAGATTTTTATATTTATGATTTGGATGATTTGCATTTATTGCCAACCAAAGATTTTCATTTTACTTATATCCAAAATCAGGATGTCAATCCGTGTTCTGCAGATTCCATACTGGATGTGCCAAATGATGCTAATGCCAGCTACCAATGGTATAAAGACAGTATTGCAATTATCGGTGCTACGGAAAGCAAGTATCATTTACCCGAAAATAGTTCGTTTGGGAACTATAATGTTCGTATTTCTTATCCCGACTCCTGCCTTATTTCTGAAACTTTTTCTGTAGCGGAGAATGAACTACATAAACTGAATTTCCCGGCTGATACTTCATTATGTGAAAATGACACCTTGCTTTTAGCGCCAGCATTGAAAGGAGTTATTTATCAATGGAGTGGAAACAGCGAAACCACGGTTAGGATTTTCCGGGAAGGAATTTACGATATAACAGCCACCAATTCCAGCGGCTGTTCGCGCAAATTTACAGTTCAGGTTCATTCTCAAAATTGCAACGTTTATATGCCCAATGCTTTTACTCCGAATGGCGATGGTAAAAACGATCTGTTTCGAATTCCCGAAACAGTGAAAATAAGCTTAAAGAGATTTTCAATCTTTGACCGTTGGGGAATTAAAGTTTTTGATACAATCGAAAAAAACACCGGATGGGATGGCAGTTTTAAAGGTACAGCCAGTCCTCCCGGAATTTACGTTTATATCATCGATGGAATTGCGAATAATAAAAAGATCCAATTAAGAGGAACATTGACTTTAATTCGATAAATGTTTGAGAAATTCTTCTATGTCAAAAAGATTTTACTTCTTTTAATATTCTTACGGAAGTTGGCGTGTATTTTGAAATACATAGAAATTATCATTGATAAATATGGAGTCAAAAGAAGAGGTTATAAAGAAAAAGAGGCCGCTAATATCAACTCTTGCAAGGATACTTGTGTGGATATTGGGTTCTCTTGTCTTTTTGGTTATTCTTGTTTTAATCTTAATTCAAACCTCGTTTGTGCAAAATTTTGCACGAAAAAAAGTAGTCGGCTATTTGGAACACAAGCTTCACACAAAAGTTGAAATCGGAAAGCTGGATGTAGATTTTCCCACAGCACTTTCTTTACAAAATGTTTTTTTTGAAGATCAGTCAAAGGATACTTTGTTATTTGGCGGCGAAATAAAAGTGGACGTTAATATGTTCAAGCTGATTAAAAATGACATTGAAATAAAAGAAATTGCCCTTAATAATATATTGGTTAAAGTAAAAAAATTGCCGCCGGATTCTGTTTTTAATTTTCAATTCATTATTGATGCGTTTACCAGCGAACAAAAAAAAGTTCCTAATAAACAAGACACGGCAACTTTGAAAATGAATATAGATCGGATTTTGGTAAACAAAACACGAATCATCTATAAAGATGCGTTTACTGGTAACGATATGGATCTTGCCATTAATCATCTTGATACAAAGATCAACACCTTCGATCCGGCGCATTTATTATTTAATATTCCGACAATCACCCTCAATGGTTTGAAAGGCCATTTTTATCAAATGGAACCTTTAAAAAAGTCAATAGAAAAGACAGTTGCAGAGGCGGCGTCGGTGCCTGATAATTATTTGAGGCTTATCAATAATGAAATAAATCTAACTGATATTAATGTCGTTTACAAAAGTGAATCTGCTAATATCAATTCAACTTTTGTGATTGGCGATGCCGTGGTTCATCCAAAAACCATTGATCTTAAAAACAGTATTCTTACATTAAAAGACGCAACTTTAAGCAACTCAGATATTACCATTGAAACTGCCTCAAAGGCAATTGATAAAAAACCCAAAGATACAATCCTCACTGTCGCGCCAACTCCGCCAATGAAAATAAATTCTGATCAGTTAATTGTAAAAAACATCAATCTAAAATATGATGATCAGTCTGTGCCGAAAGCGCCATCAGGAATGGATTTCTCCCATCTGGGCATAGAGAACTTATCCTTATCAATGCATAATCTTGAATATAGTATTGACACGATTCTGGCTTCTGTAAAAGAAGCAAGTATGAAAGAAAAAAGTGGCTTTGTATTAAATAATCTTACAACTAATTTTTTATATGAACCTCAAGGTGTTTTTTTATATAATCTATTGATTCAAACACCGGGAAGTGAAATAAAAAACCGGGCTTACATCACTTATCCGTCATTGGAGGCGATCAAAAAAAATCCGGGTGATCTGGGATTATTTTTGGACTTGCAAAATAGTAAAATCAGCATGAAAGATTTGTGGACTTTTGTGCCACAGATCAAAGGAAGAACTTCGTCATTATCGCCCAATTCTACTTTATATATTGATGCAAAGGTGACCGGGAAAGTGAGCGATCTTAATTTGCACAAATTAATTTTAAGAGGCTTAACAACAACAGATATTAATGTAAATGG
>JBEPVG010000366.1:0-2772 GCA_041691175.1 Chitinophagaceae bacterium | reverse complement strand
CAACGGAATAAATAACGCAGTGGCTTTATGCCGGAATTTCATGGGCGTTTCAGAGGCTGAAAGCGAACTTTGTGGCATGAATTAATGAAGAAAAATAATAGTCATGTAAACAACAGTTGGGATTATTGTAATGAATCGAACAAGTTACAGGAAGGACAAAATAATATTACTAACGATTGGTGAAAGAAAGGTTTATACTTTAAAAAACTGTTATCCTTAAGGCTTTGCTGATATTATTTCGGATCTTCGATCTACATCATTTTAAATGATTGCAAAAAATTACCAGTTTTGTCAAAATATGGTATATTTTTGATTTCAAATATTTACCAATAAAATTGAAACTTGTCAAATTTTTGACTTTATGAAGAAATAGAGAACAACTCAACCTGATTATGCATTCAACAGGCTAAAAAGGTTTCCGGATTTGTCCGCATTTTATTATTGGTATAAATGCCTCGAAACTCTTAAAAAGCTTTATCAAAGATAGCGACAAGCGTCGACAATGGTATTATGATAGTTTGGTGCAATTCTAATAAAAGTGAAAGAATAGCGGTCCGGCATTGCGAAGGTGAAAGTACTTATTTTACTGCCTAAGTCAAAAGATTTAATTAAACTTTTAGAAATTTCTCTGGCAACTCAAGTAATGGAAATTTTAATCCTGGAAATCCCAATTAATCCAGATTAATTTATTATTTTTATTTACGATTATCATTTTTCAATCGAGACTAATTGATTTAAGAAGAAAGCATTTACACAAATAATCTTAAGCAATTACACATGAACTATTAAAATCCCAGTCAAGTTACTATTTTAAAATTTTGGATAAAAATCTATGGGCAAATATTGAAATTGGGAATAAAGAGGCTTATTCCGAAGCGTATGTTTTTTATTATAAAAAGTTATTCAATTATGGTAAAAAAATTACGAACGATATTGCTATGATCGAAGATTCTATTGATGAAGTTTTTATTATGATCTGGACTAACAGGGAAAGCCTTCATGCAATTATTTCACCACAAGCGTATATTTTTTCTTCTTTTAGAAATAATCTCTGCAAGAAAATAAAATCATCAAAGATGATTCAACTTTATGAAGAAGAACAACAAAAGGAAATTCAGTTTGCCATAGATAGTATTATTATTCAGAAGGAAACAGATCTAGCTATGAAAGTTCAAATTAATAAAGCGCTTCAGCAACTTACGGATAAGCAAAGGGAGGCCATCTTTCTTCGTTTTTATGAAGAGCTTTCTTATGTAGAAATTGCAGGTGTAATGAATATTTCTGTAAAAGCGACCTATAAATTAATGGCTCGCGCATTAAACGAACTTAAAGAACTATTTTCAATTCCACTTGTACTGCTTCTTGCATTTCTGAAACAATTACATTAAGCGATTGATTGATTCAATTGGCCTTAAAATTTGGACGTTAAAAACATAGTTAGATGGATTGAACAACAACCTCCTGAATTACTTTCAAAAAATAATTTTAAAATAATTGGTCACAAATGGGGTAAAAGACTTTTCTTTTGACTCATATTAATAATCACGCTTCATGAACTATAAAAAATTTGACGTTACAGATTTCATATCTGATGAATATTTTCAAAATTGGATTATTCAGCCCAATGAGAAAATAAATAATTTTTGGAATGAATGGTTGGAAGCACATCCGGAAAAACGGGAAAATGTAGAAGAAGCAAAGGAAGTTCTATTAAATATAAAATTCAGAGAAGATATTCCAACTGCTGAGCAAGTTCAAAATTCTTTAAGAAATAATTTATCGAAGATCAATTTATTGGATGAAGAAAGCACAGTGAGAACAAAAGTGGTTTCTATAAAAAGATTTAATCATTTGCGTAAGATAGCAGCAGTATTTATCGGAGTAATATTGATTGGTTCGATGATTTTTTATTTTAACTGGAAGGATGCAAGAACAATAGTTGCCACAAATTACGGCGAAATAAAAACGGTATTACTTCCGGATGGCAGTGAAATAACTTTAAATGCTCATTCTTCAATTAGTTATTTAAAACATTGGCGCAGCAACGAACCGAGAAAAGTAGAACTTCAGGGAGAAGCTTTTTTTAAAGTAAAACATTTGAATAAAAATGAGAAGGCAATAAAAGACAAGGAACGATTTATTGTTTCTACCAACGATTTGAATGTAGAAGTATTGGGTACCACCTTTGATGTAAATAACCGTCATGGACAAACCAATGTGATATTAGAAACAGGAAAAGTGAAAGTGGCATTTAACAGTCAAAAACAAACGGATATTATCATGCTTCCCGGAGAAATGATTGCTTATGAAGCGTCAATAAATCAACTGAAAAGATCAGTTACAGACCCGATTGTGCAATCTTCATGGGTAGACAAGAAAATTATACTTAATAATGCGCCTGTAAAAGAGATTATTCAATATTTAGAAGATAACTATGGATATAAAGTGATATTAAAGGATACTACGATTGGCAATAAAAAAATGGAAGGAACGCTGTTGCTTGACAATTTTCAAGATATATTATTTGTTTTGTCTACTTCATTAGATATTAAAATAGAAAAAAAGATAGTACACTCATATTTAGTAAAATGCACACTGCCCATTAGTTTTTGATTTTGTATTGGGTAAGTATGAGAAATTAATTCAGCTTAAATAACTCTTTCGAATAATATTTTCTTTTATTAAACTTTACTCAAATGACAAAAATTCTACGGTTTCACGTATTAGCATTTCTCCTATTTTTTTCCTTGGGCGCAGGAACTGCTATTGGCC
>JBEPVG010000365.1:0-2777 GCA_041691175.1 Chitinophagaceae bacterium | reverse complement strand
GAAAATGCACCGGCGGATAAGGCGAGTTGTTGTAAAAATTTTCTTCTATGGCTCATGGCAGTTTTTTTTAAAGGTAGGGAGAAAATGTTTTGTGTTTAACGTTTTGTCGGTTGAGCGAAGTCGAAGCAATTGTTTTGTGTTTCTGGTTTCATGTTTGTCAATGCCTGAAAAAGGTTGACCGTGTTAAAATAAATTTTTTCCCATTCATTTAATAATTTCGGAGTGATATAAGAGAAAGTGGTTATTTTACAAGCTAGTCAACAGATTTTCAAAATTTGTTGGTGTCAAAATAATTGCTGTCTTAAAGGAATTCTGAATCAATAAATCTTTATCACCTGTAACTAAATAATCTGCCTTTGAAAAATCTATTAAGTCTATGAGAAAGTTGTCTTTTGGATCCCTGATTATAAAATGTGTTGGCTTTATTTCTACCAATTCCCCAATAACGTCTAATAGCTCAAGTAATTCTAAAACACTTTCTTCTGGGAAATATTTTTTTATACGGTCCCTACTGGTAACCTCTTTGATTTCCATCAATAATTGTGTGGACGTAATGATAATAATTTGACCATTGGAAATATATTTTTTTATCGATGCTAATCTTTTGCCGATTAAAAAACTGATCCAAACATTTGTGTCAAAAATGACCTTAATGTTTTTTGCTTTCATAAATTTGATGTCTTACAATTTCAACTTCTTCACTTATTGTATCCAAGCTCAATTCTTTAGTACGAAATGTTTTTAGGAGGAATGATAGTTTCGTTTCTATACCTTCTTTTTCCAATTCCCTGGTCAGCTTTATCTTTTCCTTTGTTGGTAATTGTTTCACCAACTCAAGGACTTGTTCAAAAGTTATATCAACTTGTAATGCAGTTTTCACTCTTTGTCTTTTGTCAAATTTAAGAAAAATATCTGACGCACATCCGTTTTTGCACTACTCATGATTTACACTTTTTAATTCACTATTAATTTAAACAGATAAACAAACCAGCAATTATTCTGCAAGATTATTTTTTTAAAAAATAAATATTTATTGATAAATGATAAAAATTTATCTATATTTGCATAATTATTCAATTAAATCAAAAATTATGGAACTTAGAATTAGCTCAAAACTGATGCTTAAAATCTTGTATGTCATTTCCTTTATCATATTTATCGGGCTATGCATTGAAGCAGGAAGTTTTATTTCAAATGCCATTTTTACATTGGGAGTCAACCCGGAAAATGCCAATTATTTTGGCTTATCAAATTTGTATGCCTTCGACCCGGGATATTATATTGTAATAATTATTTTGATGACAATTGCGGGTGTATTACAGGCGATCATGTTTTATTTAATTGTAAAAATTTTGCACGACAAAAAACTGCAAATGGTTCAACCTTTCAACAGCGACATGGGCCGTTTTATTTTTAATGTTTCTTATCTCGCTGTTGGCATCGGCGTCATTTCTTTCTGGGGTGTAAAATATATTGAATGGCTGGTGAAGCACGACGTAAAAATGCCCGATGTACAAACATTAAATTTTGGCGGCGCTGATGTTTGGTTGTTTATGGGTGTGACATTATTAGTGATCGCGCATATTTTTAAAAGAGGAATTGAAATGCAAACTGAAAACGACTTAACTATTTAATATGGCAATAATTGTAAACCTGGATGTGATGATGGCTAAACGAAAAATGTCATTAAATGAATTATCAGGAAAAGTGGAATTGACACTGGCCAATCTCTCTATCTTAAAAACCGGCAAAGCAAAAGCAGTGCGGTTCAGCACACTGGAAGCCATTTGTAAAGCATTGGATTGCCAGCCGGGAGATATTTTGGAATACGCGGAAGAAAAATAATTATAGACCTATAAGGTTTGCAAAACCTTATAGGTCTTGTTTAAATATTTTGAAAATAATTTTTAATAAACATCTAATATTTTTTAAACATGAGAACATTTATTTTAACCGTAATTTTTATCTGTTTTTCTTTTGTAAGTCATGCTCAAACAGGCAATGATATTTTTATAACTGGGAAAGTGGATAGCCTTTATTCAAAAGAATTGGGCGAGCAAAGAACAGTTTGGATTTATTCCCCCACAATGAAACCCGGCAATAAATATACAGGAGAACGTTTCCCTGTAATATATCTCCTCGATGGTGATACGCATTTTGAAGGCGTTGTGGCGATGATTCGTCAACTCGGTGAAATAGACGGTAACTCTAATTTTCCGCCCATGATTGTAGTGGCAATATTAAACACGAATCGTACACGGGATCTTACGCCCACGCATATTATGAATGACCTTCCATACTTGGACAGCAATGCCTCGGTAAATACCGGTGGCAATGAAAAGTTTATTGCATTTATGCAAAATGAACTCATGCCGCATATTGATTCTTTGTACCCGGTGCAGCCTTATAAATTGTTGATCGGCCATTCTTTCGGCGGGTTAACGGTGATGAATATTTTAACCAATCATACAAAAATGTTCAATGCATATATCGCTATTGATCCGAGCATGTGGTTTGGTCATGAAGCATTTTTGAAAGCTACTGAAAAGAAGCTTGAAGAAAAAAATTATGCAGGTACAAAATTATATATCGGCATTGCCAATACAATGCCTGAAGGAATGACTTTAGAAAAATTGAAAAAGGATACCACTTCCGGTACACGGCATATACGATCCATATTTGCACTGAATGATTTCATTAATAAACAACCAAACAATGGCCTGTCATATGCCGAAAATTATTATGCAGATGATGATCATGGCTCCGTCCCTTTTATC
>JBEPVG010000364.1:0-2781 GCA_041691175.1 Chitinophagaceae bacterium | reverse complement strand
GGGCGGATTCAACTGCTCGGCCTATCAGCATCCACGTCGTGATAGTATTACCGTTGCCGGGGAAAAGAAATTATATAAATTATTTGTTTTCAAAGATTGTACTTTGTAATTTTTATAAAATTGAAACGCAAAAATAATATAATAATTATTACGGTGATTATTTTTTATAAAATATTTTGTTATGATTTTAAATCGAGGTGGTAAACGAACAAATTTTGAAGATTTTTAAATTTATTCAGAAAAGGTTTCAGCAGCTTTTTGTTTTATCCATCTTTGTAATGCAGAAACAAGTTTACGATCGTTACTCAATCTCGGAACTTTATTTTGACCGCCAAGTTTGCCAACACTTTTCATATAATTAATGAAAGCATTTTTTTGAAGCACCTGGATTTTTAAAGATTGTAAAATATTTCCTTTGATCAGATCATCATAATAAATATTTTTCTTTCTTAAATTCTGATCTATTTTTTTTGCAAAGCGATCTAAATCTTTTGGAAAATTTTCAAATTCGATATACCATTCGTGGAAGCTTTTTTCGTCCGTTGTTGAAATATTCGGAGCAACAGTAAATTCTGTTATTTTGACATTTTCCGATTCAGCCGCTTTCATTAAAGCCTCTTCCACTTCTTCAGCAATTACATGTTCGCCAAAGGCGGAAATATAATGTTTCACTCTTCCGGTTACAAGAATGCGATATGGATTTAATGAAACAAATTTTATCGTATCGCCAATGTTGTATGCCCACAAACCAGCATTGCTGCTTATTATCAGCACATAATTTTTATTAAGGGTTACATCTTTTAAAGTAAGTCGTGTAGGATTTTCTTTTGCAAATTCTTCTACCGGTATAAATTCATAAAATATTCCACTATTGGTATTTAGCAATAATCCTTCATCATGCTGGCTATCCTGAAATGCAAAAAATCCTTCACTCGCGGGATACAATTCAATCGTGTCGATTTTCTTCCCAATGCTTTCAAAAAGTTTTGCTTTATACGGTTCAAAATTTACGCCACCCTGCACGAGCACGCTAAAATCAGGAAAAATGTCTTTCATTTTTTTACCGGTTCTCTTTTCAAGCTCGTCGAAATACATTTGTATCCAAGGGGGAATTCCACTGATCAAAGTCATCCTTTCATTCATCGTTTCCTCTACAATTTTTGATAATTTCTCTTCCCAATCTTCGATGCAATTCGTTTCAAAAGAGGGCAATTGATTTGAACGCAAATAACGCGGTATATGATGATTTACAATTCCGCTTAATCTTCCTGTCGGCACACCTCCTACTCTTTCTAATTCAGGAGAACCACTCAGAAAAATCATTTTGCCATTAGCGAATTCTGATTTGCCGGTTTGCGCCATGTAGCATAATAAAGCATTTCTTGCAGTGTCAATATGGTTGGAAATGGAATCTTTTGTGATAGGAATGTATTTTATTCCGCTGGTAGTTCCACTCGTTTTTGCAAAATAAATCGGGAAGCCTTTCCATAAAATATTTTGTTTTCCCTGTTTTAATTTTTCGATATAATCTATAAAATCTTCGTACTCGCGAATGGGTACATTTGAAATATAATCAGCATGAGTTTTAATTTTTTCAAAATGATGATCTTTACCAAACTCAGTCTTGCTTCCGGTTTTGATCAATGCGTTAAAAATGCTGTTCTGATCAGCAACAGCAGTGAGCATGGATCTTTTTATTTGCTTATATATATAGATGGCAAAAGGTTTTGCCAGGTATGATTTAAATTTCATTTTCATTTCAAAAAAACTAATCGCTATGGACAAATTTACAAATAAAAGTTATAATCTATCTTCCGCTATTTGTTAATTGCAACTGCATGGCCATTCTCTATCAAGATCAATACAGGTAATCAATACAAGGCTTCCACTTTCCGGAGCAACGACTACTCTTATGTGTTGATTTTCATGACTAAAACCTTCCAAAGCAAATGTGCTGTCGCCCTTTGAACCGATACCGCTTTTGTTATAATTCACCTTTCCATTTTTTATAATCTCTTTGATTTCATCTTCGGTAATATGCCTGCAATCCATTCTGCATTTTATATGTTTTGTGAGAATTAATTGCGAACTATTTCTAAAAGATTCTTCACCAGAATTTTGATTTCTAACCCATGAAAATCCTTTTATAATCAGAAAAACAATTACAATTATAATCAGAAAATAAAGGTTAGTTTTTCGTTTCAAAGTTTTGAATATATTTTATACAGTCTTTTTTGAATGAAGAGTTGAAAAAAACTTATCCATTTCAATAAAAAAAACTTCCGGTTTACTGCGGCATTGACAAGGTAAACTTTTGTTTTAATTCAGTTTTCTGTGACATCACCATTTTGTTATATTCTGCCATTCTGTTTTCGTTTTCCTTTTCCTCGGGACTGCCGCCAACTCTATGTTCTCCGTCTCCCCTTCTTCCTGAATAAACATTTGCGCTACTGCTTTTAGCATCCGCAACGGTCATCGCATTAATAATTACGTTGATTGAAATTTCTTTAGAAAGATTTTTCAAATTAAAATTGTTTCCAAATAATTCTTTAAAAGGAATTGCGATTTCATAGGTTAACGTGTTTACTGAATCCCAGTTGATTGCTGCATGAATACCGGAAATGTCATTGGGAGAAATGAGCCCGTTTATATTGGCAAAACCTTTTACTTCCATCACTGTATCTGACGCAAGAAAAACCGCATATTTACTTTGATGTGATGCAAGAGGATCGGGCTGTATTTTATCTTCTGAATTAGTAGATTTACCCGTATTTTTAATCC
>JBEPVG010000363.1:0-2790 GCA_041691175.1 Chitinophagaceae bacterium | reverse complement strand
GACTTAGATCAACTGCTTCCGCAATTTCGCGGGTACTTTTTTCTTCGCACATCAACCGTAAAATGGTAATTTCCTTTTCAGTCAGCACTGCATCATCATGAGATGTTTTGAACGGAGATGAAACATTTTTTTGGCGTAAATTATTTAAAAGTGCTTTGTTGGTCATTGCATTAAAATAAAATTCCTGCTCATGACACGTTTTAATAGCTTCGTATATTACTTCTGCATCTGATGTTTTTACGAGGTAACTATTAGCGCCAAGCTCCATCAATTTCGTAATTACACTTTGGTCGTCCAGTAGAGTAAGCATGATGATTTTTATGTTTGGATATAGTTTTTTTACTTCCGGTAAAGCCGTGATTCCATCCATAATGGGCATTTGTATATCGAGTAAAATCACATCTGGCTGGATACCTTTTAGCATATTTAAAAGATGCGCGCCATTATCAGCTTCTGCAATAATTTTAATATCCTTTTTTGAGGAAAGTGCTGTTTTTACGCCCGCTCTGTAAAGTACATGATCATCGACAATCATTACATTGATCACCTCACCTGTTTCTTCTTTCATAGTATATAAATGAATTTTTTAAATTTTAGATTACATAGCAAAAGTCCACTTTATTTGTAGGATTTCAAACCGAATAATTACCAAATTTAGAGAATCGTAATAATACGTATTAATTGAGTAAAAAAACTTACAATATTTTAAAATAAGATCTGAAAGTTTTGATTCACGCCCTGTTTAACGTTCTTCAAAATCTGAAGAATTAAATAAAATGTATAAAAAAGCACCGCTTTCACGATGCCTTTTGTTTTTTTTTACGATTTCACTTTTGTATTTAATCCAGTAAACGAATAAATAACTGTATTTTTTAATTTAGGGATTTCCCTCTTTCAACTATTTTTTCTTCTGGCTTTTGGGCGCAAAAATGGCAAACATTCTTTTGCCTTCCAATTTGGGCATGCTCTCTAAGGTACCAACCTCTACAAGTCTTTCAGCGAATTTTAATAATAATAATTCACCTCTTTCTTTAAACATAATGGCTCTGCCTTTAAACTGAACATAAGCTTTTACTTTGTTCCCGTCTTTTAAAAAATTTAAAGCATGTTTTGATTTAAAATCAAAATCATGATCATCCGTATTTGGAGTAAACCGAATTTCTTTTACTTCAGAAACTTTACTCTTCGCCTTCATGTCTTTTTCTCGTTTCTTTTTTTCGTAAAGAAACTTGTTGTAGTCAATAACTTTACAAACCGGCGGATCTGCCTGCGGAGAAATCTCTACCAAATCAAGCCCTTGTTCATTCGCAATTCTTTGTGCTTCCGCAGTAGTATAAATTCCTACTTCAATATTTTCACCAACCAACCGTACGTTGGGTACTTTTATCATGTGATTGGTGCGATGTTCTTGTTGTTGTTCTTTTTTAAAACGTGGATTAAATGCGCCTCTCGGCGGTCTTGGTGGAAATGCCATTAATTGATTTTAGGTTATAAATTTTATTATTTAAAGATTTGGGGGTTAATTTATTGATGTTTTATTTTTCACTTCTTCTTTTATATTGTCAATTACTTCAGCTAAAGTTTTTATTCCTTCATCGCCTTTGCCCTGCCTTCTCACTGAAACTTTTTCTTCATTCACTTCTTTCTCTCCAATGATAAGCATTATTGGAATCTTAGCCAATTCTGTATCCCTTATTTTCTTGCCAATTTTTTCGCTCCTATCATCAATTTCAACACGAATATCATTATTTTTTAATTGACTTAAAACATTTTCTGCATAAGATAAAAATTTATCACTAATCGGCAGAATTTTTACCTGTACAGGTACGAGCCACATCGGAAATTTTCCGGCACAATGTTCGATCAGTACAGCCACAAATCTTTCCAAACTTCCAAACGGCGCACGATGTATCATCACCGGGCGATGCTTCGCATTATCTTCGCCAATATAAGTCAGATCAAATCTTTCGGGTAAATTATAATCAACCTGGATAGTTCCTAACTGCCATTTTCTGCCGATTGCGTCACGCACCATAAAATCAAGTTTCGGGCCATAAAAAGCTGCTTCACCATATTCAATCACTACATTTTCCAACCCCTTTTCATTCACGGCTTCTATAATTGCTTTTTCTGAAAGTTCCCAGTTTTCATCGCTGCCAATATATTTGGTTCTATCTTCCTTATCTCTTAAAGAAATTTGCGCAGTATAATTTTTAAAACCAAGCGAGGAGAATACATACAAAACAAGATCGATCACCTTTTTAAATTCTTCTTTCACCTGGTTCGGCATGCAAAATAAATGGGCGTCATCCTGTGTAAACCCACGTACTCTTGTAAGCCCGTGCAATTCGCCTGATTGCTCATATCGATAGACGGTTCCAAACTCTGCAAGCCGCAATGGCAGGTCTTTATAGCTTCTAGGAAGGGCCTTGTAAATTTCACAATGGTGTGGGCAATTCATTGGTTTCAAAAAAAATTCTTCACCTTCCACCGGAGTTTTTATAGGCTGGAAACTATCAGCCCCATATTTTTCATAATGGCCACTGGTAACGTATAAATTTTTTGAGCCGATATGCGGAGTAATTACCGGAAGATAGCCTGATTCCAATTGAGCTTTTTGCATAAAATCCTGCAATCTTCCACGAAGCATTGCGCCCTTTGGAAGCCACAATGGCAAACCTTGTCCAACCTTTTCTGAGAAAGTAAATAATTCCAATTCTTTTCCTATTTTTCGTTGAACCTTTTGCAGGTTTCAGATTACTTAAATTCATGATATTAAATATTTTCTAC
>JBEPVG010000362.1:0-2791 GCA_041691175.1 Chitinophagaceae bacterium | reverse complement strand
ATCAGTATCTGAATCGTCTAAATTTTTCGGTTCCCCGATTACTATTAAATTCACATCTTCATCCTGAAAATATTTTTTTAAAAAAGAAATCAATTCATGAGAATCAACAGTTGTAAGGCCCGTAGCGATAATTTGCAAAGGATCTGTAACGGCAATGCCCGTGCGCTTTTTTCCATAATCTATGCAAAGAATTCGGGACAAGAGATTAGTGTTTACCTTTTAAAAATTATTTTTATTATTTAAAACAAAATATATCCAATAAAACAAACATACAAAAAGCAACAGATGCAATTCCATTTGATGAAAAAAATGCCCTGTTTACTTTTGTCAAATCTTTAGGTTTCACCAGTGAATGTTGATAAACAAGAAAGAATACAAAAACTGCGACACCTGTCCAATAAAACCAGGAAAAATTACCAATAATTCCTGCTGCAAACACAGAAATAGCTGACAAGAAATGTAAAAATTCACTTACCCGCAATGCTTTCTTTGTTCCAAGTAACGTGGGAATAGAGTGTAATTTATTTTCCTTGTCAAAGTCCTCATCCTGTAAAGCATAAATAATATCAAAACCACTTACCCAAAATAAAACGGACAATGAAAATAAAACTGGAACCAATGCAAATCTTCCTGTAACAGCAATATAAGCACCAATCGGAGAAAGGCTCAAACCAAAGCCCAGCACCAGATGACACAGAGGTGTAAATCTTTTTGTATAACTGTAAAAGAGAATTACAAATAATGCAACCGGTGCCAAAATAAAACAAAGCGTATTGATAAAGTAAGTGGTAATTATAAATGCAAAACAATTAAAAATCACAAAAATCAGTGCCTGTTTTTTGGAAATAATTCCTCCGGGAATTTCCCTGATTTTTGTTCTCGGGTTTTTAGCATCATACTCAGCATCGAGCCAGCGGTTAAAAGCCATCGCGGCGCTTCTCGCAAATATCATACATAAAATTACCAATATGAAAAGCAGCCACCAAGACCGGTTTAATGCATAATTCATCATTTTTATTCCATAGAAAAATCCAATCAGAGCAAAGGGCATCGCAAAAATAGAATGCGCAAATTTTACAAGAGATAAATAATTTAATACCGTTCCAATTCCTGGAGAAGTACGTATATTCTCAGTGGAAGATTCCATTAATTATTTTTTTTATCAGGTTTTACTACCTCCCACAAAACAATTCCCGCGGCAACAGAAATATTTAAAGAATGTTTCATTCCAAATTGAGGGATTTCTAAACATCCATCGCACATTGAAATTATTTTTTCATCAACTCCTGTAACTTCATTACCAAAAATAAACGCGATTTTTTTAGCATTCAAATCAGCAATATTTTCTAAAGAAATACTATCTGTTACCTGCTCTACAGCATAAATTTTATATCCTTTTTTTTTCAAATCTCGAATAGCTTCGTTTGTAGTTTCAAAATATTTCCAATTTACTGAATCCTGCGCTCCCAGCGCAGTTTTGGTGATTTCTTTGTGAGGCGGTCTGGCCGTATATCCCGTTATATATATTGATTCAATTAAAAAAGCATCTGCCGTCCGAAACACACTTCCCACATTATAAGCGCTACGAATATTTTCCAAAACAGCGATTACCGGATTTTTTTCAGATTCTTTAAATTCATCCACAGATTTCCGATTCAATTCTTCCATTCTAAGTTTTCTCATCAAAAGAATATTAATTTGCAAAAATAACTCAATTAGCTAATGAGGAAATATGCAATCAGCTAAATGAAAATTAGCAATTCGAAAAATGGTAAACATGGAGGAAAATAGAAATCTAATTATTTGTTGTTTTACTGCTATAATTTTTAATTCTTAATTAATAAATGGCTTCTTCAGATACTCCTTTAATGCAGCAGCACAATGCGATCAAGGCGAAATATCCTGATGCGATTTTGCTTTTTCGTGTGGGCGATTTTTATGAAACTTTCGGACAGGATGCCATCACTGCTTCACGGGTTTTAGGAATTACTTTAACCAAGAGAAACAGCGCTTCTGCAACGGCTTTGGAGCTTGCCGGGTTTCCGCATCATGCGCTGGACACGTATTTGCATAAATTAGTAAAAGCGGGATTTCGAGTGGCTATCTGCGACCAGCTTGAGGACCCGAAGCAGGCGAAAGGTATTGTAAAGCGTGGCGTTACAGAATTGGTAACACCCGGTGTAGCCACCAATGATAAATTGCTGGAGCATAATCAAAATAATTTTTTGTGTGGCATTCATATTATAGAAGAAAAAGCAGGAATTTCTTTTCTGGATATTTCTACCGGAGAATTTTTTATTGCCGAAGGCGATAAAGAATATGCTGATAAATTATTACAAAGCCTTAACCCTGCAGAAGTCATTTTCCAACGCAACCAGCAAAAGAATTTTAAAAGTTATTTCGGAAGTAAATTTTATACTTACACGCTGGATGAATGGATCTTTACTGAGCAATATGCACAGGAAACTTTATTAAAACATTTTGGAACACAAAGCCTCAAAGGGTTTGGTGTAGAAAACATGAAGATTGGAATTATCGCAGCCGGCGCCATTCTACATTATTTAAAAGATACAGAGCATCCGAACCTTCAACACATTACTTCACTACAAAGAATTGACAAGGCAGATTATTTGTGGATGGACCGGTTTACCATCCGCAATCTTGAACTAATTGGAAGTGGAGAAAATAATAATTCATTGCTGAAAGTTTTGGACAATACTGTTTCACCCATGGGCGCTCGATTGCTGAAACGATGGATATTATTGCCGCTTACAGAAATTCCGAAAATTGA
>JBEPVG010000361.1:0-2791 GCA_041691175.1 Chitinophagaceae bacterium | reverse complement strand
TGATAGAAAAAATAGAACCTTATTTTAATGGCGGTCTTCTATTAGATTTATTTGGTGGTGAAAAAATAGAAGTCAGTCGCAGGCAGGCAGTGAAGTTTAAGGAAATGATGAGTTTGTAAGTTTAATTATTGAATTGTTTTAATATGGAGTTATAAATAATTTCTTATGAAAAAGATTCTTTTTTACGCAATCGTTTTTCCATTTTTTGCCTGCAATCAATCTGCATCAAACTCTAACACGATGCATCGGCAAATTGATAGTTTACAAACAAAAATAAATAATGCTTACAAACCAGGTCTTGGCGAATTTATGTCAGAGATCCAGGTTCATCATGCGAAACTTTGGTTTGCAGGAAAATATCAAAACTGGGAGCTGGCAAATTTTGAAGTTGGAGAAATTCAGGAAGCGTTGGATAATATTCCAAAGTATTGCTCCGACCGGCCTGAAGTAAAATCACTGGGGATGATCATGCCGGTGATGAATAATCTTTCCAATGCGATTAAAGAAAAAAATGAAAGAAAATTCGATAGCAGTTATACTGTATTAACTGCTACCTGCAACGACTGTCATAAAGCCACCAATCATGGATTTAACCTGATTAAAATTCCTGATGTTGTTCCGGTTCCAAACCAGGTTTTTAAACCACAATAACAATCAATTGTTGAAATCGTAAGAAATATTTCTGCCAAATAATTTTAAATCTTAAACTCTAAACATTGAAATCGCTGGTTACCTTAATATGGCCCAAATTATTAAAGCCATTGCCATCAGCAGTAAAATGATTGTGAGTGGAAAAAATTTGCCAACCAGAGTGGATAACATGGATTGAAAAATTAAAGTGACTACGCTACCAGAAAATCCGCTGCTTCCTTTTTTAAAATTGTACTTTTTCTGGTACAGAATGCACTGCAGAAGCCATTTCCATGATCAGTGATTCATCTTTTTCTATCGCATTGCCGACAACAATTATATCAGCTCCGGCTTTACAATTTAAATATGCTTTTTCAGGATCGGTAATGCCGCCGCCAATGATCAAAGGAACTTCGATTGCTTTGGCAACTAATTCGATCATACTTTCTGTGACCGGCCTTTTGGCGCCGCTTCCGGCATCCATATAAATTAATTTCATTCCGAGCATTTCGCCAGCCATCGCGGTACACATGGCGATTTCATTTTTATCTGCAGGCAACGGAGTTGCATTGGAAATATAAGAGACAGTTGTTGGCGCGCCACCATCAATTACCATATAACCTGTACTGATAATTTCCAGACCGCTTTGTTTTATCGCCGGTGCGCTTACCACATGCTGACCGATTAATAATTCAGGATTTCTTCCGCTGATCAAGGACAGGTAAAGTAAGCCGTCCGCATATTTTGAAACCTGGGTGGAACTTCCGGGAAAAAGTAAAACCGGAATAGAACAATTGTGTTTAATAAACTGAACACATTCGTCAAGATAATTTGAGATAACCAGGCTGCCTCCTACCAAAAAATAATCCACTTTTGCATTTGCAGCAAGATTAATCAGTTGTTCCATTCTTTCGTCATTCACCTTATCCGGATCAATCAAAACGGCGAAAGATTTCTTACCTTTTTGTTTTCTTTCGCACAAGGATGGGTATATTTCTTTTAACTTCATTTACGAATGGTTATATGCAAAAATGTATTTTTTTATTTGAAATAAAAATTACCGGTACAAATTACGCATTTATTGGAACCAATGTTTGATGAAGAAATTTATGTTGTAATTTGTATTTTTATCCTATGGTAAATGTTTTAAACGAAATTAAATTTAAGACTGCGCGCAGTGGCGGAAAGGGTGGCCAAAACGTAAATAAAGTTGAGACGATGGTCGAAGGCGCGTTTCAGGTAGCTTCGTCTCAAATATTGACTGATAAACAAAAAGAAGTGATCCTTGAAAAACTAGCCAACAAAATAACCAAGGATGGTTTTCTTTTGGTAAAAAGCCAAAGTGAAAGAACTCAGTTGGGCAACAAGGAAGAAGTGATTGTAAAACTCCATTTACTGCTTACCAATGCCTTGATAAAAAGAAAAAAACGCAAACCTACCAAGCCTACAAAAGCTTCAAAAGTGAAAAGAATAAAAGTGAAAAAAGAAAAAGGGATTATTAAGCTGGGAAGAAAAAAAGTCCATGATTTTTTTGATTAAAATAAAGATCTGTCAGTAAACCAGCAAATAATCAGTATTTCTATTTTGCGTTTTATAAATTTGCTTCTTTTTAAACCCAATATTTTTGAGCAGCATAAAAAAATTAGCAGGACAAACAATGTGGTATGGAGTTAGCTCCATTGTAGCTCGATTTTTATTTTATTTACTTACTCCTTATTTTACTTTAAAATTATCTGTTTCTGGTTATGGCGACATGAGTATAATGTATGCTGCTATTCCGTTTTTGAATGTAATTTTTACTTATGGCCTGGAAACTGCTTATTTCCGTTTTGCAACAAAAGAAGGTTATAAAAATGATATTTATAACACCGCTATAATTTCTATTTTATTCAGTACCGCTTTTCTGGCGGCTTTGTTAATTATAGCGGGATCGTCGATAGCGCATCTTTTGCGATTAGATAATCATCCTGAATTCATTACTTTTTCAGCGCTCATTATCGCTTTTGATACTTTATCTACTTTGCCTTTTGCAAAATTAAGATTGGATCAGAGGCCGCGTAAATATGCATTGATTAGAATTGCATCCATTGTTTTACAAATAGTAATTACTTATTTTTTGTTATCTGTTTGTCCGCGGGTGGCTAAAGAAAACCCAGGCGGG
>JBEPVG010000360.1:0-2808 GCA_041691175.1 Chitinophagaceae bacterium | reverse complement strand
AGAGCGGAAGACGGGGCTCGAACCCGCTACCTACAGCTTGGGAAGCTGTCGCTCTACCAGATGAGCTACTTCCGCTTGTTTACGATTGCAATTTAAAATATCCTAAATATAAAAAGCACTATTTATTGCTTTATTGCTTAAAAACTTTATAAAGTACTTTCAATTAAAAAAGAAAAAATAGAAATCCCCATAATTTGTTTGTTCACTCTCCTCAATTTAACCTGATTGGTCGTCCATCAATATCAAGCGCCGGCATAGGTCTCCCGTCTTTTGGAATAAAAATTTTATGTCTTTCTATGATAATGCGATTGTCGTATAATTCGAAAATGAAAAGTCCTGAGTGAAGAAAATTTGCTTTGTCCAGCGTCAAATAATTTTGAATAATTTTTTTTATTTCAAAAAGAAACGTTCCATCTTCCTGATAAAATTTTATCGAATATTTCTGATGCGAAGCATTGGGCAATGAAATAACAATGTTGTTGTCTTTTCCCGTAAAAATATGTGGTGAAGGAATAAATAAATTTCCTGGATTATCCGAAATCCCGGTAACTGCGGGGGTTTCAATTACCGGAATATTAGTAAGCGTATCTAAGCCCGGACGCTGCGAATGTGTAAAAATATATGATCCTCCCTGAAAAGAAATAAATAACCGGTAATATTCAATTGATGGAATAAATTCCTTTGGATCCGTAAAGCCGTTAATCCCCGGACCAACATTCAAAAGGCTTCCAATCGTTTTAAAATTTTTCAAACTATCTGCAGAGCGCTGTACGTTGATATTGGAAACATTTGTAAAAGGATTATTCCAGGAAACCAAAACTCTTTTTCCCAATTGAGTCACTGTAATTTTTGGAAGCGTCTCCTGGCCAAAAGAAAATTCCTGAAAAGAAAGTAATAAGAAGATTAAAATCGAAAATTTGTACATTATAAAATCAGCGAAGCTTTTAGTTTTCCAGAATTGCAAATATAATCTCTTGATAAAGAAATAAAAGTCAGATAAGATTTAAATAAATCAAAATGTTTTTTAAATGAGCCATAACAAAAACGCAGTTTCTTTTAATTACTTTTGAAAATATTATTCAATCGCATGACCTACAATTATCTTCCACTCGATAAAAGTACACTCACTTTTCAACAGGTAAAAAATTTATTAAATTACAAACAATTAGTTTCTATAACTTATGCTGCGCATGAAGCTATATTGAAATGCCGGGAATATCTGGATAAAAAAATTAACTCTTCTGATGCACTTTTCTATGGCATTAATACTGGCTTTGGATTTTTACAAAATGTAAAAATTGAGAAGGAGCAATTAGAAACTCTTCAAAAAAATTTACTCCTTTCTCATGCGTGTGGATTGGGTGATGAAGTGCCGCAAAAGATTGTAAAATTAATGCTGATGCTCAAAATCAAATCATTAAGTTATGGCTATTCCGGAATTGGAATAGAAGTAGTAAAACGGCTAATGGAAATGTTCAATAATAATGTGCTTCCTGTCATTTATACACAAGGTTCACTCGGCGCTTCGGGTGATCTGGCACCCCTGTCACACATGAGCCTTCCATTGATTGGCCAGGGCGAAGTAAGAATAAATGATGAAAAAATGACTGCTGAAAAAGCATTAAAAAAGTTTGACTGGAAGCCACTTGAATTGCAAAGCAAAGAAGGGCTTGCATTGATAAATGGAACGCAATTTATGAGCGCCTATGGAATATTTAATTTGATCAACTCCGAAAAATTAATCAATTGGTCAAACAAAATTGCAGCTATTTCTTTTGATGCTTTTGATTGCAATTCAGATTGTCTTTATGAAGGTCTCCAATCAGTCCGGCCTCATGGAGGGCAAATTTTTGCCGCTTCGCAACTTAGAAATATTTTAAAAGGAAGTGAAATTATTTTACATAAAAAAACACAGGTACAGGATCCATATTCTTTCCGTTGTATTCCGCAGGTACATGGTGCTTCAAAAGACACTTTTGATTTTGTTTTAAAAACCTTTTTGCAGGAAATAAATTCTGTAACTGACAACCCGATTATCTTTCCGGATGAAGATAGAATCGTGAGCGGTGGTAATTTTCATGGTGAGCCACTCGCTTTTGCTTTAGATTTTCTTGCGATTGCCATGAGTGAACTGGGAAACATTTCTGAAAGAAGAACGTATCAATTATTAAGCGGACAAAGGGATTTGCCTTTGTTCCTGGTAAAAAATTCAGGGCTGAATTCCGGTTTAATGATTCCCCAATATACAGCCGCAGGAATTGTGAGCGAGAACAAACAATTGTGTACACCCGCTTCTGTTGATTCGATTTCTTCTTCCAACAATCAGGAAGATCATGTAAGCATGGGAGCGAATGCTGCTACCAAATGTTTTCATGTAATTGAAAATGTAGAAAAAGTATTAGCAATAGAATTACTAACAGCAATTCAGGCTTTGGAATATCGACGACCTTTAAAATCTTCTCCTGAAATTGAAAACATCGTGAAAGAATTTAGAAAGAAGATTTCATTCAATATAACCGATCGTTTTTTACACGAAGACCTGGTAAATGCAGTTCAATTTATGAGAGAATATGAAGAGTTTCCGGAGTAAATAATATTTCGTGTATACATCACCGTTACAAGAAAAAAAATAAATTATTCTTATCAGTTTTTGTGCACCATCCTTTTGTTTGACACAATAAATTCACTTTTTTACTTCTTAAATTTCTTTCAAAAAATTAATAATTCCATCCGATTTAATACAAACCTTTTATTAGATTTGCATACCCTTGCGGAGGTGGCGAAATTGGTAGACGCACTACTTTGAGG
>JBEPVG010000359.1:0-2819 GCA_041691175.1 Chitinophagaceae bacterium | reverse complement strand
GAGCTACGGCCATCAACAAAAATACAAGGGTTTCATTTTTTGAATTTTTTTCCTGCTGATAAATTTCATTCATTCTTGTGTCAACACTGTTCCATAACTGGCTTTGCTGTTCTCTTAAAGCAATCATAGAATTCGTAGAAACATTCCACCACCTGGTTGCATTAAAAGCGCTGTCGAATCTAAAAGTGGTGAACAATGAATCCAGGTAATCATTAGAGATTTTTAGTTCGGTGTTGTTTTTTACACGCTTAAATTTAATTACCGACGCTGGCGCGGCTTTCAGCATAAATTCCGTTTCATAAGTTTTATAAACTTTATATACGCCTAATGTTCCAAATAGTGTCTCCAACATGTGTTGTTTCGTAAATAAAATATTGAACACATTGGTGCGGATAATTGCGAAATAAGTGATCATTTGCGACAATGTTCTTTGCGCAATCACATCCTGGTAAACGGACTTTAGATATGTATTTCCCGGAATTTCAGTTGTGAGTGTATTCAATCTGAATATGACATCAGTATAATATTGAATGACCTGGTTTGAGTTGGTTTTAGAAGAATCTATGGCAGTGCGAATAGTAGACAGATTATCCAAAAATGTATATTTCGTATAATTTTTTAAAGCCAGATCTTTACTTTTATTAAGAATCCGCATAATGGAATCTGTCTTCGCTCGGTTTGCCACAATTTGATTAAATGTGCTGTCTTTTAAAATATAAAAATAACTGTACCTGAGTTCTTTTGAAAGTTCAACAATCAATTCACCGATATTTTCTGATTGTTCCACGTGTTCAATATAGTTTCCAATTAATTCTACTTTCTGCGATTTCTCACGGTAAATAATTATAGAGAAATAAACCAAAAATAAAATTGGAATAAAGCCGATCAGCAATAATTTTACGGTGAGTGATAAAGTTCTAAATGTAGCGGCCATTTTCAAAAGAATAGAGATTCTTAATTTAAAATGTTTATGAGCTAAGGTAAACAAATTATGAAAATATGGGTTGTACTCAAATAATTATACAATTGCCTTAGTCTAAACAATTTCAAAATATTTTTATTTCAAAATATTTAAAAATGAAAGTTTCTTTATTGAAAATGTTTTGATTTTTTTGCGAAAGAAGACAAAACAGAAATTTGAATTATTAATTCGTCTACTGTTTTATTTCTCAAAAAAGATCAAAATATATAGAGATTTCAATAGCTTTGAAACTATATGAAAAAATAAAAATCAATGCAAATTTTTGAATTTTTACGGCAACCGTGGCCGTGGTATATAGCAGGCCCGGTCATAGGCTTAATGGTTCCGTTACTTTTACTCGCGGGAAATAAAATGCTGGGAATTTCCAGTACGCTGCGCCAGGTTTGTGCGATGTGTTTTCCTGGAAATGTTCCCTTTCTAAAATACAATTGGAAAGGACAATTATGGAATATTTTTTTTGCTGTTGGACTTTTATTGGGCGGATTTATTGGGGGAGTAATTTTAAAACCCCGTATTTCGATGCCTCTTTCATCTGCTACCCTTCATACTTTAAGCGGATATGGAATTTCACCCCAGGAGAATATTTTGCCGGTAGAAATTTTTAGCTGGGCACATTTGTTTACATGGCAACATTTGCTGATTGTCGTTGGCGGTGGATTTTTAGTAGGCTTTGGAACCCGCTATGCTGGCGGTTGTACAAGTGGTCATGGCATCTTCGGATTATCCACACTCCAATGGCCATCGTTTGTTGCGGTAGCATTATTTTTTATCAGTGGCATCCTGACATCCAATTTTCTTTTACCCTTACTTCTAAAATAAAATGAAAAAGAGAAATTTTTTATACCTGTTATTAGTACGATTTTCGGAATTACCTTAATGAAAGGAGACGCAGTTTCCTGGTATAGGATGCAGGAAATGTTCCGTTTCCAGGGTTTCCAGATGTATGGTATTTTTATGACCGCAATTCCCACCGCGGCTTTATCAATTTTTGTTATCAGGAAGTTTAAAATAAAAACTTTGGACGGACAACAGGTTCAGATTTTAAAGAAAAAGTTTAACTGGGGATATGTTTATGGAGGTATTTTATTCGGAATTGGATGGGCATTAACCGGTGCTTGCCCGGGTCCAATTTATGTACAAATCGGGAGTGGACTCAGCATTGCCATTGTTACATTGGCCAGCGCCTTATTAGGAACATGGGTTTTCAGTTATCTAAAACCGCATTTACCTCATTAAGTAAAATCTTGTGATAGTAAACCAACAAATAAACCTGGTTTCTATTTTATTTTTTTCTAAAGAAAATGCGTACAGGTACTCCTTTTAAATCAAAATTTTCACGCAGTTGATTCTCCAAATAATTTTTATAAGGAGTTTTTATATCCAAAGGATAATTACAAAAAAATGCAAATGAGGGAACGATAGTCGGTAATTGCGTCACAAATTTTATTTGCACTGAATGCCCTCTTACCACAGGCGCATGATATGATTCCATTGCCTTTTGCATCACCTCATTCAACTTTGATGTAGGTATTTTTTGCTGCCTGTTTTCATAAACTTTTAAAGCGGTTTCCATCGCCTGAAAGATGCGTAGTTTTTCTGTTGCAGAAATAAAAATAATGGGCACATCGTTAAAAGGTGCTAATTTCTGTTTTAAGATTTTTTCATAATCACGGGCTGTGTTGGTTTCTTTTTTTACCAAATCCCATTTATTTACAAGCACTACAATTCCTTTTCCCTTTTTTTCTGCCAAAGAAAAAATATTCAAATCCTGCGCCGTAATTCCTTTTTCTGAATCTAATAATAAAGGAAATAATTCAGAGAAACCAGTCAAAGTTGC
>JBEPVG010000358.1:0-2827 GCA_041691175.1 Chitinophagaceae bacterium | reverse complement strand
CAGTTGTTTTTTTCGAGAGCCAGTTTTATGGATGCGTAACAATTATTAAAATCTGTTTCCTTATAATTAGCAAAGAACTTATCATCTACCTGATAATTAAACTCATGGATTCCAGATTTTAATCCCACAAAGGCAATGTCATATTCACGGCTGTTACCCATAACTCAAAATTAAAGGGCTGCGAAGGTAAGTAAATTCAATTAATTTTTGAAGACGAAATGCAAATAAAAACAACTTTTAGAAAAAAGATAGTATTTCATAAATCCTCATTTTAATCAAACCGGTTTTTAATAATAACTTCGTAACAAATGATATTATTGAAGAGTTAATAGTCAAATTTTAAGAATGGAAATAATTTCTTTATGAATGTCAAAAAATATGTTCAACAAAATAAAAATCTATGGATCATTGTATTTTTGTTGATTGCTTTAATCAAAATTTTTTCTGCAAATAAAAACAGGGTTGAAACTTTCTACACCTCACAATTCTATTTTTCTCTTTCTAAAATCCTTCGTTTTCTTTTTGGATGGATCCCTTTTAGTGTAGGTGATATTCTTTATTTATTAGTCGGGTGTTGGATCACCTGGAAAATAATTAAGAATGTAAGATTGCTTTATAGAAAGAATATTTCTTCAAAAATTCTTTTAAAAAAGTGCTTAACTATGCTTTTGTGCTTTGCAATTATTTATATCATTTTCAACGGTTTTTGGGGAATAAATTATGATCGTCAAGGCATAGCTTACCAGTTGGGATTGAATGATTTACAATACGATACTGCAGATTTAATAACAGTTCAAAGAATTTTACTGGAAAAACTAAATGCTGCTAAAATCTCCATAATAAATAGCCATGAAATTTATCCTTCAGAAAAAGAGCTAATCCTAGGGGCGGAAAAAAGTTATAATCAAGCTGAAATAAAATTTCCATTTCTTCAATATCGGAATCTTTCGGTAAAATCATCCTTGTATGGAAAGCCGGGCGATTATCTGGGATTCACTGGTTATTACAATCCATTTACCGGCGAAGCGCAGATCAACACAACTGTTCCAAAATTTTTAGAACCTTATATCGCCACACATGAAATGGCTCACCAACTTGGATACGCTAAAGAAAATGAGGCCAATTTTGTCGGTTACCTTGCTGCAGTAAGTTCACACGATACGCTATTTCATTATTCTACTTATTTTGATCTGTTTCTCTATACAAACCGGGAAGTTTATTATTTTGATTCTGTTTCTTCAAACGAAGCACTGCAACAACTGATTTCTCCAGTGAAAGATGATATTCGTGAATTACGAAAATTTAGCCAGGATCATCAAAGCTTTTTAGAACCCGCCATCACGTGGATGTATGGAAATTATTTAAAGCTAAACAATCAACCTAAAGGAATGCATAGCTACAATGCGGTTGTTGGAATGTTGATTGCTTATTATAAAAAATATGGAAAGATTTGATTCCAGTAGAAAAAATGTGAGAAGGTGCCAATTCTAAAAGGCAGATACAGTGAACAAAGAAATAACCTCAATTTCTATTTTCTTAAAGCAAAAAAAATCTCAAAGCATTTGCTTTTAGCTGAAAGATTTCTCTTTAAAATTATCTTCGTTCTCTCATTGGAATGCGCTTTCTGTTTTCGCGAAGCGGTCTTCGGTTTCCGCCACCGCCCTCTGCTTCATTCATTCTTACCTGGCGGCCATTATGTGTTTTTCCATCGAGACTTTTGATCATTTTTGCAGCAGCTGATTTATCTACTTCCACCCAGGCGTTCATTTCGCGAAGATCTATACGACCCAAAACTTCTTTTTTCAAATTGCTCTCATCGAGAATAAATTGCAAAAAACTAGCTTTATAAAAGCCATCTTTTGTACCCAGGTTGATAAACAATTTTGTAAATCCTCCGTCTCTTTCATAAGTTGGCCTATCTCTTCTTTCATTATTATCGCGACGAACATTATCATTTCGTCTTTCTTTGAAATCCTGCCGTGCGTTCAGGTCTTCCGCATTTTCATAATATTTTAAAAAATGATCAAACTCAAGTGCAGCTACCCTTTTGAGCACTTCTTCTTTGCTAATATCGGAAAACTTCTTTTCCAGATCGGTCATATATGTTTCATACGATTTGTTTGAAATATCCGTATTGATCAGTTTATCCATAAAATAAAAAAACTGTTTACGACAAACATCTTTTCCGCTTGGAATATCCGATTTATGAAATTGTGCGTTCACCATTTTCTCGAGCTGTCGGATTTTAAAAGATTCACGGCTGTGGATAATTGAAATACAAATTCCACTTTTACCCGCGCGTGCTGTACGCCCGCTTCTGTGTGTATAAACTTCCATGTCATCCGGAAGTTCAAAATTGATTACGTGGGTGATTCCTTCCACATCAATTCCTCTTGCAGCAACATCCGTAGCAATCAAAATCTGAATTTCCTTATTGCGAAAACGATGCATCACCCTGTCGCGTTGTTGTTGCGTAAGATCGCCATGCAATGATTCCACATCGTAACCTTCCTTCGATAATTTTTCAGCAATATTTTGCGCATCAATCCTGGTTCTGGTGAAAATAATTCCGTACATGCCCGGATTAAAATCTACCAATCTTTTTAAAGTTTCGAAGCGTGAATGCGCCGGTGTAATAAAATACTGATGATCAATATTTACGTTGGCTGTATTTTTTTTGCCCACAGTTACTTCCTGTGGATCGTGCATAAATTTTTGGGAAATTGCCCTAACTTCTGAAGGCATCGTAGCGCTGAAAAGCCAGGTGCTTTCACGGTTTACGGTATTTTTCAATACAAAATCAATATCATCCCTGAAACCCATATTC
>JBEPVG010000357.1:0-2831 GCA_041691175.1 Chitinophagaceae bacterium | reverse complement strand
GCTTAAAATAATCCATGCTGATATACGTCCACATATCCCGCGCGAGATCTGTAAGAATGGTATTGATACGTTTTAAATTATCTAATTGCGCAGCCAAATTATCATAATGATCAATCTGCGTAGTGAATTGTAATCTTCGCAAACCTAATTTTTTATCTACAAATTCATTGGCAAAACTGATCCAGTTTTTTTGTGGGAATGCAGCGTAATTCGCATTGAAATTTCCAGTGGCGCCACCAAATTTCGCGGTGTATGGAATTTGAGAAAATAAAGTAAGCTGGTTTTGCAATCTTTCCACGAACACATAAATTTCTTTACCCAGTTTCGTGGGAGAAGCCGGCTGGCCGTGTGTCCTGGCAAGCATGGAAACATCTTTCCATTGCGCAGCCAATGCATGTAATTTTTTTTGCAGTGCGGAAAGTTTGGGTAAAAATTCATTGCCCATACATTCCTTCCAGCTTAGTGGAATAGCTGTATTATTTATATCCTGTGATGTAAGTCCAAAATGAATCCATTCTTTGTTTTGAATATCTTTTGATTGATCAAGGATTTTTTTTAAAAAATATTCAACGGCCTTCACATCATGGTTGGTAGTTTTTTCAATTTCTTTGATAGACATGGCATCTTTTAAAGAAAAATTTTTGACCGCATTTCTCAATAATTGTTTCGTGCCTGCTGTAATGGAAAACATTTTTTTATCTGATAGAAAAATAAAATATTCTACTTCCACATGTACGCGATATTTCATTAATGCATATTCCGAAAAATAGTTAGCTAAGTTTTCACAGTATTTCCGATAGCGTCCATCCACAGGCGAAACTGCAGTAAGTTGGTTTAATTCCATGAATTGTTCATTTCTTTGCACGCAAATTAAACCAATTGGACAAAATAAAAGTAGCGGCCGTAAGTTATTTAAACACAAAACCATTATTGTATGGTATTAATCATTCCCCGGAACTCCTGGAAATGATCACACTCACAGAAACATTTCCTTCGGAAATAGCTCAACAATTAATATTGGATAAAATTGATATTGGCCTTGTTCCCGTCGCGGTCATTCCGCAAATGAAGGAGCATTATATCATCAGCGATTATTGTATCGGCGCTACCGGAGAAGTAGCCAGTGTGTGCCTTTTCAGCGATTGCACGCTTCCTGAAATTAAAAAAGTGCACCTCGATTACCAGAGTCGTACTTCAGTGGCTTTGGCTAAAATTTTAATGGAAAAATACTGGAAAATTTCACCTGAATTAATAGAGGCAAAGCCAGGTTATATAAAAAATATTGCAGGCACAACCGCTGGTATCGTCATTGGCGACCGCGCGCTGGAGCAGCGGAAAAAAAGTGCATATATTTATGATTTGGCGGAAAGCTGGATTGTCATGACCCGCCTGCCTTTCGTTTTTGCCGCCTGGGTTTCTAATAAAAAGCTGCCGGAAAGTTTTATTAAAATATTTAATGAGGCTAATAAAAAAGGGTTGGAAAATTTACCAGAAGTTATTGCTCAAAATCCATTCCCGGCTTACGATTTACATACTTATTACACACAAAATATTTCTTATGTTTTAGATGAAGAGAAAAAGAAAGGATTGGAATTGTTTTTGGGAATGTTGGAAAAATAAAAACTGGCTTTAGTCAAAAAATTATTCCTACACTTTTTTCAAACCACAATATATGCAGGAAAATGATCGCTGAAGCCTCTTGATTCTTTATGAATTTTTTGTTGGCTTCTTCGGCTTGCTGATAGATGTTACAAAGGTCTGACCCACTTTGCTGTTGCTCTGCTTAGCTCCGAAGATTGTTTTGAATGGGTGATCTTTCGCCCTGGCCAACCATTCTTCTTTCGACATTGTGGGTTTTTGTTTCTCCATAATTTACTTCTTCTTTTTTTAATTCGAGTTCTAAGGTAATCAGTTTTTTCTTAAATCCAAATCCTTCTTACGATTTAAGTACCTACTAAAAGCAAAACATTTCTTGTATTTTAGATGATGAAAAGAAAGGTTTGGAAAAATTTTTGGGTATGTTGGATAAATGAAGTAATATATATTCTTTATTTACAGCTTTATAAAATTGTGTATTGATTATTAATTTGGATGAATTGAAATTTGAGGAATTAGATAATTTTTTCTCTTACTTTTCTCTTGATAGAAAAGTAAGCAAAAGATCAAGAAGAAAAGAAGGTCAACACTTTACTTCTACGCCCTGATTGAGCTGCATAACATCTGAGAATTCAGCTTTGGTTCTCTGATGATATGCGATGTGGTTGATTTTTTAGATCAGCTTTATTCCTTTACTTTTTTTAATAAATTAAAATATTTTTTTATTGGGCATTTGCAGAGCCGTAGGCTCGATCCATTTTGTAACAACGGGTTTTAACCCATTGTTATAAAAATATGAAATGAAAATGGAGATCCGTAGGTTCGGTGCATACAACCTGTTTTTTGAATTTAATCAAGAAAATATTTATAAAAAAGAAACCGGTAATATTATCTACTCCCGGTTTCCATTAACAATTAACCATTCTCAATTATTCTTTAATCATTCTCAATTTCGTAACCTTCCCATTTTCCTCCACCAGCACAAAATAACTGCCTTGTGCGATTGCACGAATATTGAGCGTTGCAATGCTGCTTTGTGTAAAGTTTTGTTTACTGATTTCTCTGCCATTCATATCCGTAATGCGGATGGTGGCTGTAGTATTTTTATTTAAACCTTTTACTGTTACCGTATTTTTTGCTGGATTTGGATACAAAGAAATAATGCCATTATCATTGAACACTACTTTTACAACCGGGCTGAAAGTATTGGTACCATTGACCGCGTTTTCACGAAT
>JBEPVG010000356.1:0-2867 GCA_041691175.1 Chitinophagaceae bacterium | reverse complement strand
TTACCCTGCTCTCTGCCTCTCTTCTTCTGATCCTGTTGATCTTCTGCGGGCTCCCTGTACGGATGATTTCCCAAACCTGTAAGTAAAGGTGATGGTACCTACACGTGTTTCGCGATACGCATGCCACTTTTCAATGTAGTTATTATAAGTAATGACTGCTTTGGGTAGATTAGTCCAGAAAATATCAGTGATGTTAAACCGCAAAGTGCCTTTCTTTTTCAGAATAATTTTTTGTACTCCTGCACCCACGCCCCATTGAGGATCCAAAACCATAAACCCGTACTGGCCTCCTGTGTTGAGCGCAGCACTCAATTCTGCCGACCATCCTTTGCTCAAAGTAAATGTATTATCAGTCCTTATATCCGCAGCAGGCTTTCCGTTATTTAGCTGTGTGCCGCTGAAATTTCCATTATATTTCTGGTAGTACAGATTTCCATTATTGATCATGTTCCACCACTTATTTATTTTAACCGGAGCAGAAATTGAAACACCATAATAATCGGACGAAGAAAGATTAATAGGTATTTGAACAGTAACATTTTCCGGAGATGGAATGTTGGGAAACACTTCTTTGAATCTTGCAAGGGTAATATTCTGATCATCTTTTGTATGGCTATAATTTACCGAAAAGCTCAGGCTTTTTACTGTGTAACTTAATTCATAAGACCACGTGAGTTGAGGAAGCAGGCCCGTGTTTCCTGTTGCATAAGTTGATACATCGATTAAGAATAAAAAGGGATTTAGTTGCGAATACCCCGGCCTGTCTATGCGCCTGCTGACTGATACGCCAAGTGTTTGTTCCTCTTTTATTTTATAATTGAAAAAGGCGCTTGGAAATAATTGAAAGTATGATGAATCAAATTTTACGGTTCCTATTTTTTGCTCGGTGCGTATATCAGTTTGTTCTCCTCTTAGGCCAAATTGTAAATTGTATTTTTTAAATTCTTTACTGAAATTTAGATAAGCAGCGTTGTTATTTTCATGATAAAGAAAATGATTTGTTTTGTTTATATCGTTTTGTGGAGTGCCTGAACTCACATCAAAAAATTTCGCGTCATTATCAGAAGAAACAAAACTGGTTTTAAATCCTGCTTCCCATTTGGCGCCATTCCTTAGAGGGTTTACATAATCAACTTTGGCAGTTTTAAAATTTAGTTTTCCTTTTTGATCACCATCTAAAACATAATCGGGCTGAAGGGTAGAGCCATCTAATTTATAATAGCTCGTTGCATTCACCGTAATGGAAGTAGAATTATAAAAGCCATAATCAAGGTCTGCCGTTATTTCCTTTCCCGTACTATCAAAAGTATGTTTGAAATTCAAATTGGCAACCGTATTATTTCCATGGTCATTATTGGTAGCATTGGCTTTAAAAGTGTTGGACTTAATTTTTTGCGGATCTATTACGATAGAGCTGTTATCATTAAAACGCCGGTAATGATTGAAATTGGCATTAACCACAAAACCTATTATTGTTTTTTTATCCACAAAAAAATCCGCGCCAAATCGTGTTGTGTGAGAATTAAACGGCGACCTTGAATAATTATCTTTAAGATCTCCCCCGTTATAAACACCGTTGTCAAAAAAGCTTCTGTCAAGCAAAAGGTGATTCAACCCTACGCGATAAGCATAATTATAACTGCCAAAAAAATTTACTTTTTTATTACGATAATTCAGGGTAGCACCAGCATTTGCCTTTGAATAAATACCCTGGCCATATCCTGCTGTAAAAGTTCCGTTAGCGCCGAGCCTCTGGTCTTTTTTCATACGGATGTCAATGATTCCGGCATTACCCGCAGCGTCATATTTGGCAGATGGATTCGTAATAATATCAAGCCTTTCAATAGCTGAAGAGGGTAACCCTTTTAAATAATTGGCAAGATCACTGCCGGACATTGCGGTTGGTTTTCCATCAATCATTATAATTACTCCTTGTTTTCCGCGCAGGCTTATTACATCGTTTTGGTCCACATTCACGCCGGGAGAACGTTCCAAGACTTCCATCGCTGAGCTTCCTGCATTCACAATACCGTTATCAACATTTACAACTATCCTGTCAGAAAGCTTTTGTATAAAAGGCTTCTTCCCTTCGACAACCACTTCTTTTAGCTTGCCGGGTTGGGAATTTAAAACAATGGAAGGAGCTTTTATGTTTAACCGTTCATTTGAAAGATCGAAAGACGCAGAGTATTTATTTACATGATTAGCTGAGGAAGCTTTAATGGTATAGGCACCTAAAGCAATTTTATCAAAATCGGCAATGCCTTTAGTATCTGTGATAGCAACTTTCACTAGCGATGAATCTTTGCTTCTTAATAATTCAACTGTGGCATTTTCTATTGGAGCCTGCGATTCATTTTTAATAATTACAGATATGCTCCCAGTATTTACTGATTGAGCATTTACTGAAATTGCGATAAAAATAACTACGATAGAAATTATTAGTTTCATCAGGAAAATATTTAGCACAAAATGATTAAAAACGAAATGGTTCGTAAGCTTTTTTTCTCGAGCGGAAAACTTAATGCGACAAAAGGGCTGATTTTAAAAAAGAGCTGTCGCAATTTTACATAAATTGATTTCTTAATGAATTTTATAAGCGGATAAATTTTTTCACCATTTCCTTTTTGAATCTTTTTCTTTGCAAATCATAAGTAGCATTTGCAAAAAATATATTCTATGGACTTAAAAAAATCTTATTTCACTGTAATCTTTTTTCTTTCTTTTCTTTTTTCCCTTTCGCAGTCTACTAAAGTCGTATCAGTATTCAAACCCCAGGAATTATTTGCCCAGGATCTATTTACAAAGAGTGGAAATGAATTCAGGTCTGCTAATGGTGCCCCCGGGCCAAAATATTGGCAAAATCG
>JBEPVG010000355.1:0-2892 GCA_041691175.1 Chitinophagaceae bacterium | reverse complement strand
ATGTAATTCTATTTCGCCCGCGCGGGTACATACACCTTTTGTAGATGGATTTTTGCAAAAAAATTATCCCGGAAATGAAAAAGAAATGTTTGAGAAATTATCTAATACTCAACCCATTGGAAGAATGGCAAAGGCAAAAGAAATTGCGGCCTTAGCATTATATTTATGCAGCGATGAGGCATCATTTATTACCGGAACTGATTATCCCATCGATGGCGGCTTTCTAAAATTAAACACTTAAAGGATTAAAATGAAAAAGATTATTATTTGTTTGTTTACTGTATGGTTTATCACTAACGGTCATGCACAAACGTATTTTCCATCTTCTGAAAATATTCAAGCCAGAAGCGACTTTCAGGATGCCAAATTTGGTCTTTTCATTCATTGGGGGGTTTTCTCTATTCTTGGAGATGCAGAGTGGGTAATGCAAAATGAAAATATTCCCGTAAAGGATTATACACGTTTGATGCATTTTTTTAATCCTACACAATTTGATGCTCACGAATGGGTAAGTATGGCAAAAAATGCCGGCATGAAATACATTACTTTAATTACCCGCCACCACGACGGTTTCAGCATGTGGGATACAAAATATTCCGACTTTAACATCATGAATACGCCCTACAAAAAAGATGTGGTGAAAATGATCGCTGATGAATGCCACAAACAAAACATAAAACTTTTTTTATACTATTCCTTATTGGATTGGCGACGTAACGATTATTCCTGGTGGACGGGCAGAACCGGCCAGGGAACAGGCCGCACGATCAAAGGCGACTGGAATGATTATATTTCTTTTATGAAAAATCAGTTGACAGAATTATTAACCAATTACGGAAAAATTGACGGCATTTGGTTTGACGGTTATTGGGATCAGACTGCCCCGGAAGGAGCAACAGACAGAAGCCCAAAAATAGACTGGCATTTGCCGGAAATTTACGCGCTCATTCATCAGCTACAACCACAATGTTTGATTGGAAACAATCATCATCTTGATCCAATTCCCGGAGAAGATTTTCAGATGTTTGAAAGAGATCTTCCCGGGCAAAATAAATCAGGATTAAGTTTTCAGAAAGCATCTGATAAATTACCATTGGAAACCTGTGAAACCATGAATAATTCCTGGGGATTTAATATTAAGGATGACAATTATAAATCTGTTCCGGCAATCATTCATTACATTGTAAATGCCGCAGGACGCAATGCAAATTTTTTATTGAACGTTGGTCCAATGCCAAATGGGATTATTCAAAAAGAATTTCAGGATACATTAAAAGAAGTAGGTAAATGGCTGGACAAATATGGCGAAAGCATTTATGGCACAAGAGGAAACTCAATGGCACCAAGTGATTGGGGAGTTGTCACGGTCAAAAATAAAACAGTTTTTGTTCATATTTTAAAAGATTCAACTCAGCCAATCATTGTCGAAGGAATAACCGCCAAAATAAAAAGTTGTGAATTAATGGGGACAGATAAAAAGATAAAATGTAAACAGGATAAAAATGGAGTGACGCTTAATCTTAATGGAATTGATTTGAATAATGTGGATACGATTATTGAAATTGAAACAAAATAATTATTAATTCTTTTTGAGAAATAATTCTTTTTAAATTATAAATAGAGAGGCTATGAAATTAATACGTTTTGGTAAACCAGGAAAAGAAAAGCCAGGAATAATTCAGGATAATAAATGGTTTGACGTATCGAAATTTGTAAAAGATTACGATGAAGATTTTTTTGCAAATGATGGAATAAATCAATTAAGAAAAATTGTTTCAGAGAATCAATTTCCAGAGATAAAAACAAATGAAAGATTGGGATGCCCGGTTAAAAGGCCTTCAAAAATTATTTGCATTGGTTTAAATTATGCAAAACATGCCCAAGAAACAAATGCAGCTATTCCCAAAGAACCTATTTTATTTTTCAAATCAACAACATCCGTTTCGGGACCAACCGATGATATTATTATTCCAAAAAACTCTGTAAAAACTGACTGGGAAGTAGAACTGGCAGTAGTTATAGGGAAAGTGGCGCGTTATGTAGATGAGGATGAAGCAATGAATTATGTGGCAGGATATTGTTTGCATAATGATGTAAGTGAACGTGAATTTCAAATAGAACGCGGCGGCCAATGGGTGAAGGGAAAAAGTTGCGACACGTTCGCGCCACTCGGACCATGGCTCATAACCAAAGATGAAATTAATGATGTTAATAATTTGCGTTTATGGCTCACCGTTAGTAATAAAAAAATGCAGGATGGAAATACCGATGACATGATCTTTAAAATCCCATATCTCGTTTCCTATATCAGCCAGTTTATGACTTTGCTGCCTGGTGATATTATTTCCACCGGAACGCCGTCAGGCGTTGGACTTGGAATGAAACAACCTGTTTATTTAAAAGCCGGAGATGTAGTGGAATTAGGCATTGATGGCCTGGGAACTCAAAAACAACAAGTCAAAAACTGGTTAAAATAAATTTCCGAATGATCGATGCACATGTACATTTTTGGAATTTCAATAAAGTAAAAGATGCGTGGATCACTGATGAAATGAAACTACTTCAAAGCGATTATCTGCCCTCGCATTTAGAACCTATTCTTAAAGAAAATAACATTGAAGGGATAATCGCTGTGCAGGCAGATCAGCGTGAAAATGAAACTCGCTTTTTATTAAGACTTGCCAACGAAAATCCATTAATTAAAGGGGTCGTTGGATGGATAGATTTGCAAAATGAGAATCCTCAAAATAAGTTGCTTTACTATTCAAAATATAGTACTATCAAGGGTTTTCGGCATATTGTACAAAATGAGCCAGATGGCTTTTTAAAAAATATAAAATTTCTAAATGGTATTAAAGCATTGCAGGATTTTAATTTTACTTACGATATTCT
>JBEPVG010000354.1:0-2913 GCA_041691175.1 Chitinophagaceae bacterium | reverse complement strand
CAGCAGTCCCGATGATGGAATTTATGTTTTATTAAAAGAAGTAATAGACAATTGCATTGATGAGCATACAATGGGATTTGGAAAACATGTGGATGTTGAAATAAAAGACAAAATAGTTTCGGTTCGCGATTATGGCCGCGGAATTCCTTTGGGAAAAGTAGTAGATGTTGTAAGCAAAATAAATACAGGAGCAAAATATGATAGCAAAGCTTTTCAAAAAAGTGTTGGACTTAATGGCGTAGGCACAAAGGCAGTAAACGCTTTGAGCGAATTTTTTAAAGTTACTTCTATCAGGGAAGGAAAACAGAAGATCGCCGAGTTCGAACGCGGCGTATTAATAAAAGATCAAAAGGAAGAAAAAACAACAGAAGAAAATGGAACAATAGTCACCTTCATTCCTGATGAAAAAATCTTTAAAAATTATCATTACCTCCAGGAATTTTTAGATAATCAATTCTGGAATTATTGTTTTTTAAATGCGGGATTGACCATTAATTGTAATGGCAAAAAATATGTTAGTAAAAATGGATTATTGGATTTGCTTCAAAGAAAGACCATTGAAGAAGACCTTCGTTATCCAATCATTCATTTAAAAGATGAAGATATAGAAGTTGCGATAACTCATCATAATCAATATGGCGAAGAATACTACAGTTTTGTAAACGGACAATTTACCACGCAGGGAGGGACTCATCTTTTGGGTTTTAGGGAGGGTTATGTAAAAACGATTCGTGACTTTTATAAAAAGGATTATGATTCATCGGATATTCGAGGTAGCATTTGCGCAGCAATAAGCATTCGTGTGCAGGAACCTGTATTTGAAAGTCAGACAAAAACAAAACTGGGTTCTCATGTTATGTTTGAAAAAGGCCCTGCAGTAAAAAGTTTCATTGCTGATTTTTTAGGAAAAGAATTGAATAATTATTTACATAAAAACCCTGCGGTAGCAGATGCCTTAAAGAGAAGGATTGAACAAAATGAAAGAGAGCGAAAAGATATGGCTGGCATAAAAAAACTCGCGAATGAAAGGGCGAAAAAAGCAAATCTTCATAATAAAAAATTGCGTGATTGCCATTATCATTTTAATGATGAAACAGAAGGTAAAAATAAAGATGAGATTAATGCCAGGCGTATGGAAACGACACTTTTCATTACTGAAGGAGACAGTGCAAGTGGCTCCATTACCAAATCACGCAATGTAGAAACGCAGGCCGTTTTCAGCTTGCGTGGAAAGCCCTTGAACAGTTTTGGACTGACGAAGAAGATTGTTTATGAAAATGAAGAATTTAATCTTTTGCAGCATGCTTTAAATATCGAAACCGGTTACGATGACTTGCGTTACAACAATATTGTATTTGCAACAGATGCTGATGTTGACGGTATGCATATTCGACTTTTGCTGATGACTTTTTTTCTCCAGTTTTTTCCTGATTTAATAAAAAATGGACATATTTATATTTTGGAAACACCTTTATTTCGGGTTCGTACAATGCCTGGAAAAAATAAAGAAAAGCAGGAAACAATTTACTGTTATGATGAAAATGAAAAGCAAAAAGCAATTCAAAAGTTAGGTGGAAAGCCGGAGATTACACGATTCAAAGGATTGGGTGAAATTTCTCCCGAAGAGTTTGGAAAATTTATTGGCGAGGATATCAGGTTGCAGCCTGTAATGCTTTTGCCGGAGATACACATTCAACAATTGTTAGAATATTATATGGGGAAAAATACACCTTCACGGCAGGATTTTATTATTGATAATTTGAAAGTCGAAGTAGATTTGGTGGAAGAATTAGTGAGCTAATGAGCTATTGAACTAATTTGCCAATTTGCAAATGTGAAAATAAAGGAAATAAAATAGTTATAAATTTGTAACAAATGGAATAATTATGAACACCCTAAAATTAATTGGAACTTCTCATGATGGGAAATTGACTGTTTCTGTTCCTGAAGAATATGACGATAAAGAGCTTGAAATAATGATTATTTCTTCTAAGGAAAAGAAAGAGGAAAATGATGAAAAAATAAAAATAGCACAAAGAACAGATAAATTATGAGCCTTATGGATTAGGCTAAATATCCGAATTTTTCTTTGACAGCGTATGATATCTTTATACAATAACTCATCCTTATGAACTAATAATTTCTAAATTCTTTCATTTTAAAATGAGTTATAATTTCCCATAAATTACCAACACTAAATTTATAAATCATAACTAAATAAATGCACATCGTTTTTCAGAAAGAAGATATCAATACACTTTCCAAAAGTTTTGATTTAGATGAATCGCTTCGTGATGAAATTATTCAAATAAAAGATGATTTTTCAGTTGGCCCTTTAAAAAATATTTTTTCAGATGAAGGAATAGAAGCCAGAAAACAGTGGTGGCGAAATCTACTGTCAGAGGGAGATTATGACGATCATGTCGATACAGGAGAATTAAATGGGAAAAAAACTGTTGAGAAAATAAAAGAAAAATTAGAAACTAATGAGAAAGAAAAAGTGTGGATTTGGGTTGCTTCCAATAAACAGGATGTAAGCGGCTATTATTGGATAATGGCACAATTGAAAGAATTTGTTGGAAGAGTTTATATTCTTTCATTAAACAATCTTCCTTTTATAAATGACAAAGGAAATATTTTTTATCCCGAAAATTTATATGAAATTCCGCCACGTGAATTTTTAAAAGCAAAAAAACTTGTACGACCAGTTACTCCATCAGAGTTTGAAATTGATCCGGATGAATGGACAAAAATTTGTAATGAAAATAAATTGGTTCGTATTCTTGAAGGCGCAAAAAGATTATCACAGCACGAGGAGGATTTTTATGATAAATATATTTTAGAATTTATTTCTGATGATTGGCAAAAAGCAAACAAAATAATTCAACAGTTTTTAAATAAATCCAAACATAC
>JBEPVG010000353.1:0-2925 GCA_041691175.1 Chitinophagaceae bacterium | reverse complement strand
GAGACAGGGACCTGGATGTAGTAACGAATAGATATGCACAGCCCGTTGTTTTAAAAGGCACTCCAAATGCGCCAGATGCGGTTGCTAAAATTTTCTGGATGAAAAACACCGGCGATGTTTATATTAATCCCACAAATCTTCCAAAGACGCCTTCCGGCAAGCAATACCAGCTCTGGGGAATTGTGAATGGCAAACCAGTTGATGGAGGAATGATTATCACCGAGAAAGGAATTTATCATATTCAAAAAATGAAATCCTTTGGCAAAGCAGAAGCCTTTGCCATCACTTTGGAAAAAACCGGAGGAAGCCCTAATCCAACCATGAGTCAAATGGTGGTGATCGCAAAAATGTAATTTTCTTTTTTTTTCATCTCTTTTTCAAAATTATTTTTTAAAAATCTTTCTGTTTTTATAATAAAATATATATTTATTTTCGATTACTCATGGCCGTTATACGCGCTAAATTTCATTTTTAAATACTTTTTTTCAAAATTACTACATCTAAAAACTGCATGTTCGTTACGTTGAAAGAAAAGCTTTTCGGAAGGTAAATAATTTCGTGTATTCATCACCGTTATACTCTTTAATTTTTTTTTTTTTTAAAATAAAACCATTCATTTTTAAAATGCGTAGATGGTGAAAACAAATTATAAAATCAAAAAATTACAAAATGAAAAGAATTAAATTTTTAGGATTATTTATCCTTACTGCAGTTTTATCAAGCAATCTATCTGCACAGACAAAAATGGTTGGTGGAGCTACTATGTACCCTTCAAAGAACATTGTAGAAAATGCAATGAACTCCAAAGATCACACTACTTTGGTAGCTGCTGTAAAGGCCGCCGGACTTGTCGCTACATTAGAAAGCGCAGGCCCTTTCACTGTATTTGCTCCTACAAATGAAGCATTCGATGCATTACCAGCCGGAACAGTAGAAACTTTGTTGAAACCAGAAAATAAGGCCAAGCTTACTTCAATTCTTACTTATCATGTTGTGCCTGGAAAATTATCTTCCATGGACCTGATGAAAATGGTTGAAGCAGGTAACGGAAAAGCAACCTTAAAAACTGTAGAAGGTGGAAATTTATACATCACCATGAAAGGTAAAAAATTAATGGTAACAGATGAGAATGGGAATGGCGCTAAGATTACGATTGCTGATGTAAACCAAAGCAATGGCGTAATTCATGTGATCAATGCAGTTTTATTGCCAAAATAAAAAAGCAGGAAAATTTTAGGGGTTCGTTTTAGGCCGGCTTAAACGCCGGCTTTTTTTTAAATATTATTTAATCCGTTTAATTATTTCCTAAAAATTTATTAGACGAATTAATTTTAAATTTTTAAAAATCAACTCAGTAAAAGAACTTTTATTCATAATTCCTGTTTTTATTTAAAGTATAACAGTCAGGCATAAACGCTTTTTCGAGAGTGGAAATACTGCCACCCTTTATTAAACATATTTAATTTGCTTAGTAGTATTAAAGAGAGATAAGAGCGATTGCCGTTCAGTAATTGTTGTTTTTAAAATCTTTTGATTAATCATTCTGATGCATTTCAATAATAGATTTTCTCTTTTTACCGGCTCAGAAGAATTTGCTAAATCGGTAAAGATTTCTATTAAAAAGTTTTCGCTTCTTTCTTTATCTTTTATGATTGATAAAATATAAGCAAATAAAACAGCAGCATATTTATCATACAAATAACTGATCGATTCACTATGGTCTTTCACCAATCTCTGCCTGGTAAGAAAATCCATTTCAATATTGTACTCAAAAGATTTTTTATATAACTGGTATTGTATTTTCTCATAAAGAACTTCTGCCTCAAAAGGTTTTGCGATAAAATCATCGTAAAAACAATCGCCTAAATTTTTGTTGATTTCTTTTATTCCGGAAATCAAAATAACCGGAATATGGCTGGTAGAATTAGAGGATTTTATTCGGTTGGTAATATTTCGGCCATCTTCGTTGCCCAGGTCTATATCCATTAAAATTAAATCAGGTTCAAAACTTTCGATTTCGTTGAAGGTTTTTTCCCAATTTGATTCTGTTTTTACTATTAATCCTTTATTATTTAATAGAACCTCAAATACCTCAAGAATCTCAAGGTCATCATCAATCACCAAAATTTTACTCATTATCAAAATCCATTACAAATATTATTCCACAGTTTCCAGATTGAATAAACCTGAGAATGAGGCCTTTGAAAAGTTGTGTAAGAAACGCTGCATAAAATGAATCCTTCAAATTTTATTTCAATAGTTTTTGTCTTTCAAAACCAAAGTAAGAATTCTTTCGTAGATCAGAAAGGGTTGTTAAAACTCATCACCTATTTATTAATCATTTTAAAAAATCATTTATGTTAAACAACGAAACAAATGAAGATCAGCCAGGCCTCATTGATGGCATGACTAAACCATTTTCCAGGAGAAAATTTTTTGGAATAATGGGCGCAGGCTCGGCATTAATGGTAGTCGCAGCGTCTTGCAAAAAAGATAGCCCTTTTAATCCCGGCAAAGGCCATAATAATGAGGGAGTTGACCTTGGCACCGGAGATATAGGAGTTTTGAATTACGCTTACGCACTGGAACAACTTGAAGCTGCATTTTATATTAAGGTAGTTGAATCTCCTTATAAAGGAATTAGCGCAATGGAAAAAGCTTATTTAACCGATATAAGAGATCATGAAATTGCACATCGGGAATTTTTTAAAGCGGCTCTTGCTTCAAAAGCAATACAAGCATTGGAAGTAAATTTTAGTTCCATTAAATTCAATGACCGTACAAGTGTACTCGGCACAGCTCAGGCATTTGAAGACCTCGGTGTTTCTGCTTATAACGGAGCAGGAAAATTAATTTCTAATCCTGATTATCTCACTTTGGCCGGAAAAATTGTTTCAGTCGAAGCACGCCATGCTGCCTGGATTC
>JBEPVG010000352.1:0-2931 GCA_041691175.1 Chitinophagaceae bacterium | reverse complement strand
ATATTAAAGATGCTGCAAAAAAAGCAATCGATGAAAACTGGAGCCATTATACACCCGTTTCAGGATACGCTGAATTGAAAGAAACTATTTGTAAAAAATTGTTGCGCGATAATGGCCTGGAATATTCACCCAATCAAATCGTAGTAAGCACCGGCGCCAAACAATGTATCGCCAATACGATGTTTAGCATTTTGTTTGATGAGGATGAAATAATTATTCCTACACCGTATTGGGTTTCTTATTCCGAGATCGCCAGGATGACGCGGGCAAAAGTGGTGTTTGTAAATACAACTCCTGAAAGCGGATTTAAATTAACTCCTGAGCAGTTGGAAAATGCCATAACAGAGAAAACAAAATTGTTTATTTTCTCTTCGCCCTGCAATCCGACCGGCACAGTTTATTCTAAAAATGAATTGGAAGCGCTGGCAAAAGTTTTTGAAAAACATCCGAATGTGTTTATCATCAGTGACGAGATTTATGAATACATCAATTATACTCACGAAAGTGGAAAATATGAAAGCATTGCACAATTTCCATCCATAAAAGACAACGTAATTATTATAAACGGATTGAGCAAAGGATTTGCAATGACCGGATGGAGATTGGGTTACACCGCGTCTGCTCCAGAAATTGCCAAAGCGAATGAAAAGATTCAGGGACAATTTACCAGCGGTACCAATTCAATTGCACAACGTGCTGCAATTACTGCGCTTGCTTCACCATTAACTGCCTCTTATGAAATGGTAAAAGAATTTAAACGCCGCAGGCAAAGAGTGATTGAATTATTAAAAGAATTACCAAATTTAAAATGCGTGGAACCTCAGGGCGCATTCTATATTTTTCCTGATGTACGGTATTATTTTGGTAAAAGTTTTGAAGGTGTCGTAATTAATAATTCGAGTGAACTTTGTATGTATCTTTTGAATAGCGCACATATTTCGACGGTTTCAGGTGATGCATTTGGTCAGCCTGGTTATATCAGAGTTTCTTTTGCGAACAACATGGAAAATATTGAAGAAGGATTTAAAAGAATTAAAAGTGGTTTGGATAAACTTTCTTAAAACGAATTGATTTTTCTTAATTAAAAACATAAAAAGATGAAAAGAGTTTTAGCGGTTGTTTTTTTTATAATTATTTTATTTGCTGCATGGTTTTTGTTTTTTAAAACAACAAAAACGGATACTATTGTCTCAGAAAAACAGTCTGCTGCAGTTCAGAAACATTCCAGTGAATTTAATGCGAACATGGCAGCAATGATGAATGCGTATATGGATATGAAGAATGCATTTGTAGAAGCCGACTCTGTGGAAGTAAAAACTAAAACTGCTCAATTTATTTCTACGATAGATAGCCTTAATTTAAGTGAACTTCATGAAAAAGATTCTTCTTTATTTATTGCTGCTGAGCAAAATATCAGCGACATCAAAGCCAATGCAGCACCGATTTTGACAGAAAGTGACCTCACAGAAATGCGTCACGATTTTAGTATGATTTCAGAAAATTTATACCCGCTTTTAAAAACAATTGGTTATGAAGGCCAGAAATTATATTGGCAAAATTGTCCGATGGCTTTTGGTGAGGATAAACCTGCAAATTGGCTCAGCAATACTTCTGAAATACTCAATCCTTACATGGGCAAAAAAAATCCGGAATATAAATCGGCCATGCTTCATTGCGGTGAAAATATGGATTCACTTTATTTGAAGTAAATGTAGAATACGAAAAGGAGAAGTCTTTTGCTGATATTCCCGAAGTTTTTATTTTCTGTAAATTTTTGTTCAGGTGAACAAGAGTATTTATATAATTCCTGGTCTTTTATAAAAAAATATAGTATAAAGCCTTTTATAAAAAGCATTGATAAGCGATTGCGAATTTTAATAAAAGAGTTCGCTTTGTTGCAAAGAACTATTTCCCTGCAAGCCTCCCGTGTGAATACATAAAATTTTTGCCCCTTCAGGAAAATACTTTTTCTCAATCAGATCTTTTACTCCAAACATCATTTTTGCTGTATAAACAAAATCTAAAGCGATTTTATTTTGCTCATAAAAATCATTCATAAAAGTAATTAACGCTCCTGTTTTTTTTGCGTACCCACCAAAATGATAATCTTTAAAAAAAGAATATTTTCTTCCGGGATTCACTTTTAATTCTGCGAACCTTTTTTCGATATCATTAAAGTTTTTTAAAACACCGAATCCTATTATTTCTGCTTCGTTATTATTCACATCAACAAGCCCGGCAAATGTGGTGGCCGTTCCAACGGGCAGGCAAACATGGGTAAAATTTTTATCAGTGAAATAATTATAAATCAATCCGGCGCCATCTTTTCCTTTTAAAGAAAATCCACCTTCGGGGATTAAAACAGCTTTCCCGTATTTATCTTTTACATCTTTTAAAAAGTCTTTTTCATTTATCTTTCTATAAGCTTCGCGACTGATGAATTCAAGTTGCATTTCATTTTCCAAACAAAATAACAGAGTAGGAGAGAGCAATTTTGGTTTTTCGCCACGAACAATTCCAACAGATTTTAAATTTAATTTGTTTGCAGCAAATGCAGTGGCAGCAAGGTGATTGGAATATGCGCCACCAAAAGTGACTATCTTCTGATGCTTTGATTTTTTTGCTTCTTCTAAAAAATAAATCAGTTTAAATAATTTGTTTCCGGAAATTACCGGATGAATTTCATCAAGACGTAACATAAAAACTTCTACCTCATTTTCTCCGGTAAAATCCTGATTTAATTTGGAGAAAATTGGTTCATTAAAATGAATTTACGATACAAATTCATTTGCGGGCGAATGTGGCATAAATCTTTCTTACTTATTTTCGCGGAAAATTAATTATTAAATAACTCTTAAAAACTTAATTATATAAAATGAAACCTACACTTTTAATTTTGGCAGCAGGAATGGGAAGCCGTTATGGCGGCAT
>JBEPVG010000351.1:0-2947 GCA_041691175.1 Chitinophagaceae bacterium | reverse complement strand
ACCTTATGTTTGGTTTGTGCGTTTGCAAAACCAAATGTTCCTGCCATGAGAATGACCGCAAAGATAAATTTTTTCATGTTTTTTGTTTTTAGATTTGAAACATAAAAATAAAGGGAGATGCTTAACCAGGCATGTTAAATCCGGCAGATATTTAAAAATATTACAATTTCATGATTAAATAAAGCAGCCGGAAAAACTACCTCAATGAAAAATTATAGATCCGGATATTAAGGTTTCAGGCTTTTAATAATTTCTGCAAATTCTGCAGCATTCAAAGATGCGCCACCAACCAAACCGCCGTCAACATCTTTTTTGCCAAAAATTTCTTTTGCATTATTTGCCTTTACGCTTCCTCCGTATAATATGGAAATGCTTTCCGCAATATTGCCCCCAAATTTTTCTGCTATAACATTTCTAATGTGAGCATGCATTTCCTGCGCTTGTTCTGCAGTGGCAGTTTTGCCCGTGCCTATTGCCCAGATAGGTTCGTAGGCAATCACAAAATTTTTAATAGCTGAGGAGTCCAAATGAAACAAACTTTCTTTTAATTGAGTTTCAACATATTTATTTTGGGTTTCACTTTCTCTGATTTCCAAAGATTCGCCACAACAAAAAATTGGTCTTAAATTATTTTTTAAACACACATCTACTTTTTGAGCAAGCATATAATTATCTTCTGAAAAATATTCTCTTCTTTCGCTGTGGCCGATAATTACATATTTTATTTGTAGCGATGAAAGCATTGCTGCGCTTACTTCTCCCGTAAATGCGCCTGATTCTTTTGTGTAACAATTTTGCGCAGCAACAAAAAACCCATTCTTGCTTTTCGTTTTATCTTCTGCCAAAAGCAAATATGGAAATGGTACACCAAAAACGGCTTCCTGGTTTTCTGAAAGGACAATACTTTCACCAACGATTTCATCTAATAATTCCGTGGATTGTTGAAGCGACAAATTCATTTTCCAGTTTGCTGCGGCTATTTGTTTTCTCATTGATTTTTATTTTATTTATAAATATTCTTTAATGATTGAATTTCTGTTTCAGTGATTTCCAGACCCTTTAATTCTTTCCAATTGTTGATGTCAACAATAGCCTTTTCAAAAATATATTTTTCTTTTCCCCATTTAAAACTATCAATAAACTTTGGCGGAAATGAATTTCCAAAAACGCTACAGCTCAATCCCACAATAGTTCCTGTGTTAAAGGAGGTATTGATTGCACATCGGCTGTAATCGCCCATCAACAAACCGCATTTATTTCCAACATTTATAAAAATATTTTTTTCTTTACTCCATATTTTTACTGCCGATGCATTATTTTTTAAATTAGAATTACTTGTTCCGGCGCCAAGATTACACCATTCTCCAATAACAGAATCACCCAAATACCCATCATGCGCCTTGTTTGAAAAAGCCATTAGAACTGAATTCTTTATTTCCCCGCCAACAAGGCAATTTGGTCCAACAGTGGTAGCGCCATAAATTTTTGTTCCCATTTTTACGCGGCTTCCTTTGCCAATTGAAACCGGGCCTCGAAGTAAAGAGCCTTCCTGAATTTCTGCATCTTTTCCAATATAAATTGGCCCCGACACAGCATTTAAAATAGAAAAGCTAATTTTTGCGCCTGCCTCTATAAATATATTTTCAGGTGAAATAAACTGGTTGGAAGATGGAATCGTTTCAGAAATCCTTCCTTCTGTGATCATCTTAAAGTCTTCGTTAATTGCCCAATTATTAAATTCAAATATTTGCCACGGATGTTCAAGAAGTTTACAATCCGGAGTAAAAAAAATCTTTTTATTTTGAAAAGAAAGTTCTTTCAAAAATTCATAAGAAGGTAAAAAATTAGTAGGATATTTTATACAATTTGATTTATCAAAATCAGAAATCGTGTTTTCAGAAGCAATAAATACTTTTCCGGGAAAATAAAACTGCCATTTTTCAAAAATAGTGAAAATCCCTGTCCTGACGTGCGCTACAGAACGAACCACCCCAAAGGGAAATAAGGAATTCTCCATAGAAATATCGTCCAGCAAAATATTCATTTGCTAATCTTTTATAAAAAAACAGGGTATGAAATTAAAAAAAATCCCCCAATAAAAGGGGGATAAGAAAATCGATATTAAAAGAGTATTATTTCTTTTTCTCGTAACGCCTCCTGAATTTATCAATACGTCCGGCAGTATCTACGAGCATATTTTTCCCTGTATAAAATGGGTGTGAAGTGTTTGAAATTTCCAATTTTATTACTGGATATTCTTTCCCATCTTCCCATTGTACTGTTTCTCTTGATGCTGCAGTTGAGCGACTTAAAAACATAGTGTTATTACTCATATCGCGAAAAACTACAAATCTGTAATTTGATGGATGAATGTCTTTTTTCATATTAATATTATTTAAACATGGATATTGCCATGTATTTTTTGAGTGTGCGAAGTTAAGGCAATAAAATATATCAGCAAAACGAAAAAATACAATCCTTTCCGAAGCCGTTTTATTAGTTTAAAGAGCTTCAAAAATCATTAAAATAGCAACTGCATCGTGATAATATTCATGCGCTTTTGATTCATAAGTAATATAAAATCCGGATAACCAAAATTTATTAATGAGTAAAAAAAGAAAAAGCGTAATCTTCTAATTTTTCATATTTACGTATTGCAGTGCCAGACCAATATTCCAGTCTTTGGAAGCCTGTATCACTGATTGCAGATCATCAATTTTTTTCCCCGAAATCCGAACAATATCATCCATGATCGAAGCCTGAACTTTAAACTTTCCATCTTTTATCAACTTCACAATTTTCCTGGCGTCTTCCTGGCCGATTCCATTTCTTACAAAAATTTCTTTTTTCACCACTTTGCCACTTTGATAAGGTTCTTTTTTTAAATCATAAATTTCTCCCGCCAACCCTTGTTTCATGCTCTTGCTGATCAGCCTGTCTCTTATAC
>JBEPVG010000350.1:0-2955 GCA_041691175.1 Chitinophagaceae bacterium | reverse complement strand
AACTTATCGTCATTAATAATTTTTGACTTTATATCTATTGATGACTGGATAATATTTTTTATTTTTTCCATAATTTATTAAAAAATCAAAGTTAGAGCCAATTGTAATTCAATTACTGATTTTTATTCTGCACTCCAGGTTGTCAATCCGTATTTTGTAAAGGTGTAATTTTTTACTTCACCACCAAACTTTTTTACTTCTTCCATGACATGATAACGACTATTTCCGGGACAATAAAAAATCATAAAACCGCCGCCACCTGCACCGCTTATTTTTCCGCCTGTTGCCCCCGCTTTTTTTGCAGCTTCATAAATTTCTTCAATTCGATTGTTGCTAATATTGTGTGCCATTCTACGTTTCTGTTCAAATCCAAAATCGAGTATGGCGCCAAATTCATTTAATCTTCCGAGCAATAATGCTTCTTTCATTCTCCGCGCTTGCTCTTTTAGCTGATGCATCGCTTCGATACTTTTTTCATTTTTATTATTTACGTTTTTTACCTGCTCATCAATAATCGAAGCGCTTTCACGACTCGTAGAAGTGAAATAAAGCAGCAGGTTATTTTCCAATTCATGAAGGTATTGCGATTTAATTCTTAGTGGATTTACAATCACTTTGTCATCTTCATAAAATTCCATAAAGTTTACTCCGCCAAACATTGCTGCATATTGATCCTGCTTGCCACCAGTGAGTTTCAGATCATTCCTTTCTATTTGATAGGCATAGTGTGCAATGTCATAATCGCCCAACGGAAGTTTAAGCCATTCTACAAAAGCGCCGAGAATTGCAACGACCAATGTAGATGAAGTGCCCAGGCCTGAACCCGCCGGGGCATCTACAAAAGTTGACAATCTAAAACCTTTTACAGGTAATTGATAATCTTTATAAATGCGATTATATACACCTTTTAAAAGATCCAACTTTCCATCAATTGGTAATTCCGCCATGATGTCAAATTGTTGCTGTTCATTTCTATCCAATGTTTCAACAATTATTTTATTTTCTTCCAAAGGTTCAATATTTGCGTAGGCAAAAAGCGAAACGGTCGCGTTGAGAATGGCACCGCCAAATTGGTCGCTGTAAGGGCTTACATCGGTTCCGCCACCTGCGAGGCCGATGCGCAAAGGTGCTTTGCTACGGTATATCATTAAAATATATTTCTTTTAAAAAATTAGTATTGCTCATCACAAGTATAGAAGAAAAAAGAAACTTAAAATCTTTTATATTTCCTGTAATGAAATATTTCATTTTCCGTTTGTGGGTTGGTAAATATAAAGTGACATCTTCAATATCTTTATATTTTTTGAGTGGATAATATAAAATGTCTTTTGAGATCATGGCTAACTTTTAATAAGTTGCGTAATTTAAATTGTTTGGTGAAAAGATATAAAATAATGTAGAAATCAAATAAAAAACTGCGATTCTTATTTAACAAATACGCCCTGTGACCTTTTAATCGCTTCCACCATATTTTTCCAGCTATATTTTTTTTTCTCTTCTTTCAAAGATGGTAGAAAATATTCTTCGCCTAATTCGAAATATTCCACAATTTTTTCTGCAATATTTTCTGCATTTGTCTCAGCTATCAAACCCACTTTTTTATCCGGAACAAGAGATGGCAAACCGCCAACATTGGTAACGATCATTGGGATTTCAAAATGATAGGCTAAGGGAGTAACTCCGCTCTGGGTGGCACTTCTGTAAGGTTGTACCACACAATCGGCAGCACATAAATAATATTTTACTTCGCTGTTTTTGATAAAATGCGTATGCAGGATAAGATGATCTTTTATTTTGGGATCGTTTAATAGCTGTTGATAATTTTTTTCATCCTCATAAAATTCTCCGGCAATTAATAATTTTAAATTTTTGATTTTTGATTCAACATCTAAGATTTTAATGGCCTTTAATAAAATATCCAAACCTTTATATTTTCTGATGAATCCGAAAAATAAAAGCACTTTGTCATCTATATTTACCCCTAATTTCTTTCTTGCTTCTGCTTTGTCAATTTTATCTCCGAAATTATCATACAATGGGTGCGCAATTAATTGCGCCGGTTTATTTTTAGTAAACTGATTTAAATCCAAAAGAACTTTTTCACTCATCGTGATGAACGAATCGACGGGTTCTATAAAATATTTTGTCAATAAATTTTCACCCGGGAATTTCTCATGAGGGAAAATATTATCAGCAATACAAATAATTTTTGTGTGTTTATTTTTTTTTACTCTTCTTAAAATAGTGCCCAGGCATGGTGCCATAAATGGCATCCAATATCTCACAACAATAATGTCAGGTTTTATTTTTTTTAATTCATTTCCGATCTTAATCCAGTTAAACGGATTGATAGAATTTATTTTTATTTTAATAGGAATTCCTTCGGGAGCGGGTTCTGTTGAAAGCTGCGTTGATCCGGGAAATAGAAAAGATGGGTATTGAAAGGAAAATGTATAAATCATTGTATCAAATCCTTCATCAATAAATTCCCTGGCGAGCCTTTCATTGAATGTGGCAATTCCACCACCACGAAGAGGGTGTGCGGGGCCGATGATAATGATTTTTTGTGGCAACAATTAGTATAAATTTTGTTTCTAAAATAGAGCAAACAAACAAATAACGGGAATTCTTATTTTCTTCACTGGCACATTAGATAATGGGCACATTATCGCATTACCTAAATAATTTTTTCCTCAATGAGATAATGATTCCTTTCGGGACCATTTCTTGAGATAAGCTCGCCGAGAAACCCGGCAAGAAAAAGCTGTGATCCAATAATCATCGCAATTAAGGCAATAAAAAATAATGGCCGTTGCGTCATTCCTGTTTCGTCGAAAAAGAATTTACTGATCGCGAGATATATAAAGACAATAAACCCAAAAAGGAAAGTGAGTGTTCCCCATAAACCAAAAAAATGCATGGGATTTTTTCTGAATTTACCGACAAACATTATGG
>JBEPVG010000349.1:0-2977 GCA_041691175.1 Chitinophagaceae bacterium | reverse complement strand
TAAACGCAGATGCGGTAAGGGCTTCAGAAGATATTGAAATCACTCATATAAATCTTGATGATGATTCTATAGAAGGAATCAAGTTAAAAAATCAACCTGCTTTTTCTGTTCAATATCACCCTGAATCTACACCAGGCCCGCACGATAGCCGGTATTTATTTGATGAGTTTTTTAAGATGATGTCTAATTAAATAATGATATTATTAGTGCAATTCAGGTATATAATTTGAGTAATTATTTTTTAAAAATTCGCGATTATGAAAATAGCAATTATCAATGGCCCCAATTTAAATCTCATTGGTTCAAGAGAAACCGATATTTACGGTGGCGAATCGATTGAACATTATTTTGATAAACTCAGGAAAAAATACGGGACGATCGATTTTGATTATTTTCAAAGTAACGTGGAGGGAGAGTTGATTAATGAAATACAGAATGCTTCGAAAACAATGGATGGAATTATTTTAAATGCAGGCGCCTATACACATACTTCAATTGCCATAGGCGATGCAATAGCTGCGATTAAAGTTCCTGTTGTGGAAGTACATATTTCCAACATTGAGGCACGGGAGGAATTTAGAAAATATTCTCACATTTCTGCAAAGTGCGCCGGAACAATTTTTGGTTTTGGGCTGAAGGGGTACAGGCTTGCGGTTGAATCATTTTTACAATGACCACAGGTATATTAAATCTTAAAAAATGATTTTATTTCGCAAATATGAACGGAAAGTTTGTAATCTCTTTAGACTTTGAATTGCTTTGGGGAGTTAGAGATGTAGTCGGTATACAGCAGTATGGGGAACATATTAAAGGTGTTCACGAGGTAATTCCCCGAATGCTTAAAATCTTTAGGCAATACCAGATTAAAGCAACTTTTGCGATTGTTGGGTTTTTATTTTTAGAAAACAAATTGGAGTTGCTTAAGAACTTACCCGAAAAATTTCCTGAATACTCTGATAAATCACTTTCACCGTATTTAGGACATTTTACTATTGTGGGTGAAAATTTTTTGAACGATCCTTATCATTTTGGTTCGCATCAAATAAAGCTTATTCAAAAATATTCCGAACAAGAAATCGGGTCTCATACTTTTTCTCATTATTATTGTTTGGAAGATGGTCAATTGATTGAGGATTTTAAATATGATTTGAAAAATGCTCAAAAGGTTGCCGGTAAATATGGAATTAAGCTGACTTCGTTAGTGTTTCCTAGAAATCAATATAATGATTTATATTTAAATGTCTGTAAGGAGTTAGGAATTATTTGTTGTAGAGGAAATGAGCATTCGTGGATTTACAAGGCATTAAATGCGAAAAGTGAAAATTTATTTCGAAGGGCCGTGCGACTTATAGATGCTTATGTAAATATATCGGGTCATAACTGTTATACAGATGACTATTTGAAAAAAAAATATCCTATTAATATTCCCTCCAGCCGATTTTTACGGCCTTACACGAAGAAATTAAAAACATTGGAAAAATTGCGGCTAAGCAGAATAAAAACGGGAATGACTTATGCCGCAAAAAATAATTGTACTTATCATCTTTGGTGGCATCCTCATAACTTTGGCATAAATCAAAATGAAAACTTCTCTTTCCTTGAGAAAATTTTAAATCACTATCATCAATTGAACAAAGAATATAACTTTCAAAGTTATACTATGTCTGAACTTGCAAAATCATTATTATAAATGATGAAAGAAGAATACTTGCTTGAAAAAATAAATGAGACTGATAAAAATGAATTAGCGCTTTTGGCACTAGAAACTGAAAATAATAAAAGATTTAATGCAGAATTTATACAACATTGGTATTTTGATAATCCATCTAATTCATTCTCTTTATGGAAAGTAGTTGTGAATAATAAAATTGAAGGTTATGCAACCAGCAATAATTTTAAATATAAAATTAACGGACAAGATACAAAGGTGGCTATGCCTCAAAATGTTTTAACATCATTAAAAACAAGAGGAAAGGGACTATTCAATAAATTGTATTTTAAAACCGAAGCAGATAATATAAATGAAAAAAATATAAATGTTTTTTTAACTTTTACAAATTCATTAAGCACTCCAATATTCATTAATAAATTTAATTACTTAAGAGGTAAATGCCCTATTGTATTCTTTAATTTTTTTTCAATAGCAAATTTTTTTCGAAAAGATAATTTTAGGTTACTTAAATCGATTGATGAAATTGATGCTTCATTTTTTAGAAAGGCTTATCATTTTGATAACGCTGCGATAAAGGACGAATCTTACTATAAATGGAGATATCATCAATACACTAAAAAAAATTTGCATATTATAGCGGTATTTGATAAAAAAAATATTCTTGGATATTCGTTTTTGAAAGTTGAAAAACGTCGAGGTATAAAATTTTTGATATTGATGGATATTATAGCTATTGATCTTTTTTCTATTTCGGCTATAATAGCAGCGTCTTTTGTCTTCTCTTCCAAGAAATTTTATGCCGGCACAGTTTTATTTAATTTAGAAGCAAATAATATTGGGAAAAAAATATTCAGGTTAAAATTGAAAGAAAGATTTAATTTTTTGGTAAAAGGGGAAAATGATAACCATTCAAAAATTTTATCTAAAATTGATTTTAATATGTTTTTTTCGGATCTGGATATAGTTTGATAATTACGGTGTTTTAAATATTGTTTTATTATTGCCTAAATCAACATTAAGCGGCTCTCCATATCCGGCAATATAATATCTTTTCTTTTTGGCATCCAGATCGGTAAATGTAAAAGTGGAATTTTTAAGTGCAGCGCCTTTCATCATTCCAACAAAATCATTAGCAGGTAGATTAGAATTGTTTATAACAAAAGTACAATTGCTGATTTGATATTTTTCATCTTCATTTTTTGCGGATGAAACAAACCAGCAAAGTTTTTTTGTATGAGAAATAAAATTGCAATTGCTAAACAACATCCTGTTTACTCCATTAGTTTCTACTAAAAAATTTCCGTA
>JBEPVG010000348.1:0-2978 GCA_041691175.1 Chitinophagaceae bacterium | reverse complement strand
GGTATAAGCATAGTTGGAACCAATAATAAATTGTGTGTCGATGGCATGACGCAAAATTGGATTTCTTTTAATACTATCCAGAAATATTTGTGTAACATTTATTGCATTTACATAATTGATGGAGAAGAGATTAAATTCCTGTTCTACTTTAATATTCGGCTTCCAATCATAACCCAATTCTCCTTTTATAGAACTTAAAGTATATAATTTTCTCCTGTTCAGCAGATCATAACCCAGGTTAATTTTTGTTTTGGGAACAAATGCATTCGTTGTATTAAAATGAAAAAACGGAACAACAAATTTCGGAATGGCAAACGTAACTCCACCACCAAGTGTGTAAGTATTAAACCCACTGTGATTGCCACTATATTGAACTTCACTTCCTACATTCGCATGCACATCCAACTCCTCAGCACCTTTAAAAGTATTTCGGTTTTTGAAAGATAAAGTTACCAGTGAACCAACATAATTATTAGATTTTGTATTTCCTGAAATCTCTGCCCGCAACGACTTTTTGGCAAGCGGAGTAAGATAATAATATGCATTCAATCTTCCGGTATCACTCTGGCTTTCTGGCGAAACTTCAAATCTGTTTTTTACAAATTTAAAAACACCCAGGTTGATCAGCCTGCTTAAAGTAAGATTATGATCGTTGCGGTTATAAACATCACCCGAATCGAAGCGCATAATTGTTGGAAACAATTTCTTCTTAAATTTGTTTTGGGGGTCAACAATATAATATCCCTGGTAAAGATCATCGGGGTGAAAAGTAGTGTCCGAACGTTTTGCATTCAACCGGTAATTTGGATAAATATAAACGTTGTCAATGATGTAAGGTTTTTTTACACCCGGAGGTGTGTTTTCTTTTATCTTCAAAAACATGTTCACTTTATCATTCCCGATGGTACTGTCTGTCTCTAATATTAATACATCAGGATTGAAAAAATAATAACCTTCTTCTTTTAAAACTGCATCTATACGGTCGCGCTCGCCCTTTATTACTTCCAGATTAAACGGATCGCCGGGAAGAAGAATTGTCTTTGATTGAGTTTGCTTTATGGCTTTTCCGAGAGAGGAACTATCCATTTCAAATTTCACTTCTTTAATTGTATAAACCTGCCCCGGCGTTAATGTATAATATGCATGTCCTTTTCTTTTCTTTACAATGGTATCGCCAGATGTTATGGCCTGGAAATAACCAATATTTTGCAGATAATTCTGTAATACTTTTGCGTTAAAATCAACATTCACGCTGCTCAACAGAACCGGCGCCTGGCCTAATTTTCTTAAGAATTTACGGATAAAATTATGTTTGGAGGTATCTCCGGCCATATCATAAAGTATCAGCTTAAAAGGAATTCCGAGAAATTTACTGTTTGGTAATGGCCGCGGCAAATGCTCCGTTTGATCAATAATTTTATTTTTTTGTTTTCGGGAGAAGGTGCTATCTTTTACTTTTATGGAAGCCCCGGTGTATAATGCGTCATCTTTCGGTACTAATTTCGTTGTGTTGCACGATGCAAAAAATATCAATGCAAAAAATAAAAATAATATGGTTGATTTATTGAACATTTTCTTTTGCTTTTGAAGGCGGAGTAATTGTCTTCTCACTTTCTTTCTTCGCGTCATCGGTCTTTTTTATTTGCTTATTATCATTTCTGATTTCCCGTTTTTTCTTTCTTTGTTCTTTTGACATTAAAATTTGCCTGAACCTATTGTAATCTACCGAGATCACAAATCCAATTCCTGTTTCAATCACGTAACCGTCTAACTCGCCGGTATAATCATTTTTGCGATAGGCTCTCAACATATACTTTCCATCCTTGCTTAATTTATAATTGATAGAAATATTTCCTGCTAAATTATTTTGTGCCCGGTTGGATTGCATAGGTCCTTGAAGCTCGAAATCGCTGCCCACACTCACTGTAAGCCGGTCACTCAATAATCTTTTTGAAATTCCCACATTCAAATCTGTCCTGTTTTGTTGGGTGCCTGTTGTATAATCCTGCGTGGTTGCCAGGTCTAAATTTACATCTACTCCCTGGATTAAATTTGAGGCAAGAGCATTCAATTGTTCTGATAATAGCCGGCTCACACTTTGCATGGCGAAGGTGCCTGCAGTCAGACCTCCTCCACTACTGCTAAAAGGATCTTCACCAACAAAACGGTTCAATAATAATAATGCAAAAACCTGTTTGTTCATTTCTGAGGGCTCTTCGCGCATCTGCGTTAGCTTTGTTTGAACAGTATTAATAACAGCATCAGAAACATTGTAATTTTTATCCCCTGGAAGAATAACATCAAAAGTGATTGTGGGCTTCAAAAGTTCGCCTTGCAATAAAAGATGCACTTCAAAAGGAAGCTTTTGTTTATAAATATTTTGCTCGGCCGGTGTTCCTCCAATTTGGCCCTGGACAAGATCAATCGGAGCGGTATTGGCAATATAAATTCCCGTAACATTTATTTGTGCTGTTGTTGGCTCGCCTGTCCAAACGATGCGGCTTCCTTTCTGAATATCAAATTTTCTCTTCAAAAAATTGAATGAAAGATTATAACTTCCCTGGTCAATTTCGTATGAGCCGACTAAAGTTATTTTTCCACTTGCGTCTATTCCTGCAGTTAATTGACCGTCGCCTTTGAGCATTAAAAAATCACCATTTGCTGCGTCAACGATCATGTTGAAAATTGCGGCTTTATCTACTTTAATATTTAATGAAACGTCATAACCCTGCAGCGGTGATATTTTCAAAGAATCATAAGGCCGCATAAATAATGAATCTTCTTCTGTCGCACTCCTGTCAACAAATCGAACGATGCCATCCCGCTTCTCTACACCAGGCGTAGATTGTGGCAGCACGACTGTAAAATCAGTTTTATCATTTACGGTCAAATCACCGTCAATGATGGGATTGGTGGGTGTTCCCTTCACCGTCAGGTTTGTAGAAAAAACCATTTTCCCATAAAAAAGCTTGTTGTCT
>JBEPVG010000347.1:0-2983 GCA_041691175.1 Chitinophagaceae bacterium | reverse complement strand
AGGTAAAATAAGATCGCCAATTTTATTTCTTTTTTTTAATCCGCCACATTTTCCTAAAAACAAAACCGCTTTAGGTTCTATCGCACTTAGCAAATCCATAATTGTGGCGGCTCCCGGGCTTCCCATTCCAAAATTAATAATCGTAATATCACCTGCCGTAGCACATTCCATGGCTTTTTCAACTCCCACAATTTTTACATTATGAATCTTCGCAAACATTTTTACATAATTACTAAAATTGGTTAGTAAAATATATTTTCCAAAATTGCTCAACTTCTCGCCGGTATATCGCGGAAGCCAGTTATTCACTATTTCTTTTTTTGTTTTCATAATGGATAAAAATACGATTTTAGATTTTAGATTGCATAAATTTTAAGCCTGTCTTATTGATTCTCAATTATAAAGTGAATGATAAAAATAGAATTTCCAAAAGAACAACTTAAATTAAGACAAAAGCCTCGAACAAACGAAATTTTTGACGCAATCAGAAAAAAATGGCTGGTGCTGACTCCCGAAGAATGGGTAAGACAAAATATTCTGCAGTTTCTTTTATTAAAATGTAATTACCCTGAATCGTTGATTGCGATTGAAAAGGAAATTAAGTTAGGTGAATTAAGAAAACGCTGCGATATAGTAGTTTATAACCGCAATTCCGAGCCCTGGATGATCATCGAGTGTAAAGAAATGAACGTCACGCTTTCACAAAAAACGATTGATCAGATTTTGCGTTACCATATTACTTTGCCTGCAAAATTTCTCATCATTTCCAACGGAAGTTATTGTTTTGGTTTTGAGAAAAAAGATGGCCAGTTTATGCAAATAGATAATTTCCCCGATTTTGAAAAATAAAATTCTTAAAATAGTACGCACAAAAAACCCGTCAATTTTTTATCGACGGGAATATATAATTATTTGCAAAAACTAAATATTATTTCTCAAGAGAAACAACGCTTCTTGTCAATTTGCTTTTCAGATTGGCGGCCTTATTTTTATGAATAATACCTCTTTTTGCCAGCTTGTCAATTTTTGAACTCAATTTTGGCAAAGATTCCAAAGCCGTTGCTTTTGTATCTATTACTTTAAAATCACGAATTGCGTTACGCGTTGTTTTACCCTGGTAGCGGTTGCGCTCGTTTCGCTTTTCAGATTTACGTACGCTTTTCTTAGTTGCTGAATGGTTTGCCATTAAATAAATTTTTTGGGCTGCAAAGATAGCAAAATAGTTGAGAAAAAAACACTGCGCGTTTTTAATTTTCTAAGACGATTTTGATCAGAATTTTTACTTGAGAAAATCGCAGTTGTGGTTCCAAATTAATTGATAATCTTATCTCTATTATAAATTTATCTTAATAAAACTACGATATTTGCAGTTCTAAATTAATCTAAAATGCTCAGTCTTTTGAAAACTTAATTTTTTTTCAGAAGAAAAATAGCAAAATTTTCTTTTAATCATGAAAGATTTCTCTTATATAACTAACTCTCATCCTGCCTACATTGAAAATTTGTACACCGATTATAAAAAGAATCCAGAAAGCGTGGATGTAGATCTTAGAAAGTTTTTTGAGGGTTTCGATTTTGCAGTTTCCGGTCAAAACGGACATTCAATAGCACCCGCGGTTGCGGCTTCGGGCGAATTATCAGTTTCCAATCTGAATAAAGAATTCGGTGTTTACCAACTGATAATTGCTTATCGTAAAAAAGGTCATCTTATTTCAAAAACAAATCCGATCAGAGAAAGAAAAGATCGTCACGCAAATCTCGATTTATCTTATTTCGGCTTGAATGAGGCCGATCTTGCAACCGAGTTTGCAGCAGGCGAATTTGCAGGATTGGGTACAGCAACTTTGCAGTCTATATTGGATCATTTAAAAAAATGCTACGCAGGATCTGTTGGAATAGAATTTAGTTCCCTAAATAATCCCGAAAAGATTGATTGGATTATTAATGCAGTTGAAAATACTGTGCAAAAAGAAATTCCTCTTGATCAAAAAAGAAGAATCCTTCAAAAATTAAATGAAGGGGTGATGTTTGAAAAATTTCTTCAAACAAAATATATCGGCCAAAAAAGATTTTCATTAGAAGGCGGCGAAAGCACCATTGCTGCTTTGGATGCCATTATTAATACCGCTGCTGAAAACGAAGTAGAGGAAGTAGTAATTGGAATGGCGCATCGTGGAAGATTAAATATTCTCGCAAATATTTTGGGTAAAACTTATGAGCAGATTTTCACTGAATTTGAAGGAAATGCTCCGGTCGATTCAACCATGGGCAGTGGCGATGTAAAATATCATAAAGGTTACAGCAGTGACGTGCAGGCTTCAAATGGCAATTTGGTTCATTTAAAGCTGTGTCCAAATCCTTCGCATCTTGAAGCGGTTGATCCGGTGGTTTTGGGTTTTTCGAGAAGCAAAGCTGATGTAATTTATAATTCTGATTACGATAAAATTCTTCCTATTCTTTTGCATGGCGATTCTTCTTTGCCTGGCCAGGGAATTATAAATGAAGTATTACAAATGAGTGGTTTGCGCGGCTATTGTACTGGTGGAACTTTGCATTTTGTAATTAATAATCAGATTGGTTTTACCACTGATTTCGACGATGCGCGCACTTCTGATTATTGCACTTCCATTGCTTCTATGATAAAGGCACCGGTATTTCATGTAAATGGCGACGATGCGGAGGCGGTTGTAAAAGTTTCTCAGATTGCAATGCTTTACAGGCAAAAATTTAATACAGATATTTTTATTGATATGGTTTGTTATCGTCGTCATGGGCACAACGAAGGAGATGATCCGAAATTTACACAACCTGGACTTTATGCGCTTATTGATAAGCAGCCAAATGCGCGGGAAGTTTATTTAAAATGGCTGATGGAACATGGAGATGAAGAAACTGCCGGCCTCGCCAAAGAAATGGAAGAAAAATATTGGAGCGATTTACAGGCAAGATTAGATGAACTGAAACAAAACCCGCTCCCTTATAG
>JBEPVG010000346.1:0-2989 GCA_041691175.1 Chitinophagaceae bacterium | reverse complement strand
GGATAGTACTAAAACTTTGTGGAACCTGAACCTTTGCATTGTAAGTAGTAGCTCCGATACCTATTCCACCATATAAAACCATTCCGGTTTTTTGTTTATGAAAGCGAATATTGTTTAAAGTAAAAATACCTTGAAGTGACAAATCCTGAACAGTAGTTTTATAATTATAATATACCGGGTCGCCATTTTGGGCATTGAAGCCAGACCAAACTGGATTATTTGTATAACCTATGGAAGGCTTCCAATTTAATCCTTTTGCAACTCCGTATAAATATTGCACTCTTAAAGAAAATAAATAACCCAGTGCTTTTCTTACATGAATTGCTCCGCCAATAGTTGGCAATTTCGAAGATACATCACCACTAATCGAAAACATACCACCAGAAATTCCTATTTCAGTTTGGCTGCGTGGTTTTGACGGAAAATCGTAAGTATTATTCATGAATTCATTTTGTTGCGCCTGTCCTTTGGAGGAAATTACACTTGAATCATAAATATTGTATACACCAGTATCCTGTGCAAAAGCACCAATGGATAGTAGGGCAAAGACTCCCATTAACAATAATTTAAACTTTTTGCTTGACATAACTTTTTGATTAATGATTTCGAAATAAACGTTTTGATTGCGCAAAAATATCAAACGAAAGTCAAAATGCAAATTTTTTTTAGCAAATAATTAGATTTTGAGACATTTATATATTCTTACAATTTTGTAAACTTATACTATAATAATAATAAAACTCCTAATTAGTTGAAATATTGTATAAAAAAGAAATTACTGTTATAATAATGGGAGGAATTTTTCTTCTTTAATTTGTGCAATATTCAAAAATATATCCGTTTCTGTCTTATATTGCCTTTTTCTTAAAGAATGCAATTTTCAAAAAATCTTATCGCATCAGAATTAGCAACCTTCGAACAAAAATTTGCTGAATCTGTAAAGAGCCAGGCGCCTTTGCTCGACCGGATAATGAAATATATTATCAAAAGAAAAGGAAAACAACTTCGGCCAATGTTTGTTTTTCTGAGTGCCAAACTTCATGGAACCGTTAATGAATCTACTTATAGAGCCGCTGCTTTAGTTGAATTATTGCATACTGCAACACTTGTTCATGACGATGTCGTAGATGAGTCGTTGGAAAGAAGAGGTTTTCTTTCAATCAATGCATTATGGAAAAATAAAATCGCGGTTCTTGTTGGAGATTATTTGCTTTCAAAAGGTTTACTTCTTTCTACCGACGCGGGCGATTTTAAGCATCTTCATATTTTGTCCGAAGCAGTAAAACAAATGAGTGAAGGCGAATTATTGCAGATAGAAAAAGCGCGAAAATTAAATTTAAAAGAGGATATCTATTTTGAAATAATCAGAAGTAAAACTGCATCGCTTCTTTCATCGGCGTGCGCCGTTGGGGCATGGAGTACAAGTAATAATGAAGAACTGACTGAAAGGATGAAACTTTTCGGTGAAAAAACCGGAATTGCCTTTCAGATAAAAGATGATCTTTTTGATTATGGAAATGACGATGTTGGAAAACCAACCGGGAATGATTTAAAAGAAAAAAAATTGACTTTGCGACTTATTTACACACTCAATAATATAAGCAGCACAGAAAAAAGAAAGATCATCTATATTATAAAAAATGAAAATAAGAATCCTGAAAAAATAAAATATGTGTTGCAAAAAGTGGTTGAAACGGGTGGCATTGATTACGCAAATAAAAAAATGATAGAATACCGCGACGAAGCTTTAGCAATCTTATTTGAATTCCCTGAAAGTGATATTAGAAAAGGGTTGGAAGAATTAGTTCGATATACCACGGATAGAAAATATTAAATTCATTACGCTGCGGATGTACGAGTGTGGAAATTTAAAACCCGGTTATTTGTTTGTTTACTGTAAATTCCATTTTTCGGAATTTGATCATATTTATTACAAAAGCTCATTAGCACATCAGCAAATTAATAATGGAAAAGAGATGGAAAATAATCAAAACTGACAATGATAAAACTGAAGCTCTACATAAGTCTTTATCGATAAGCTTGTCGCTTTGCAAAATTCTTGTTCAAAGAGGTATTGATACTTTTCAAAATGCAAAAGATTATTTCAGGCCTCAGCTTTCTCAACTTCACGATCCTTTTTTAATGAAGGACATGGAAAAAGCAGTTGCGAGAATTTTATTTGCAATAAATAATCATCAGAAAATTCTTGTGTTTGGAGATTATGATGTAGATGGAACCACCTCAGTCGCCACCATGTATCGCTTTCTAAAAAAAATATATCGTGAGGAAAATATTGATTTTTATATTCCACATCGTTATCGGGAAGGATACGGCATAAGCAAGCGTGGAATTGATTTTGCAAAAGAAAACAATTTCGAATTAATTATTTCTCTCGATTGCGGAATTAAGTCTGTTGAACTTATAAGTTACGCACGCAAGTTAGCCCTGGACTTTATTGTGTGTGATCATCATCTCCCTGATGAAGAATTACCACCGGCTATTGCAATTCTAAATCCAAAACAAAAAGATTGTAATTATCCTTTTAAAGAACTTTGTGGTTGTGGTGTCGGCTTCAAATTAATTATGGCGCTTTCACAACGGTTAGGCTTACCCGAAAATGAATATTTAAGTTATTTGGATTTGGTTGTAACTGCGATTGGTGCTGATATTGTACCGATCATAGGAGAAAACCGAATACTTGCATTTTATGGATTACAAAGATTGAATTCATCACCCTGCGCAGGAATAAAAGCATTAATAAAATTAAGCAAAGTAGAGACTAAATTCTCCATAAATAATGTTGTTTTTATTATCGCTCCTCGCGTGAATGCGGCAGGCAGAATGGATGATGCAACCAAGGCAGTGAGAATGTTTATTGAAGATGATTTTACAAAAGCAATGGAATTTGCAGAAATGCTGCATGACGATAATACCAATAGAAAAGACGCCGATACAACCATTACAGAAGAAGCATTATCCATGATTGCAA
>JBEPVG010000345.1:0-2992 GCA_041691175.1 Chitinophagaceae bacterium | reverse complement strand
TTGTTGGGATTGATCATCAAATTGCCAATCATTTATTTTTTTATACAATTCAGAAACGCCTTCTTTTTCAGAAGCGACTGTCTTTATTACAGGAATTTGTTTGGACATTTTTTTAAAAACCGGGCTAAGCATTTGCTTTAAACTGTTATAAAAATTTTGTGCTCCCGGCCGGTCAAATTTATTGATCAAAAAAATATCCGCTACTTCCATTAATCCCGCTTTCATTGTTTGAATAATATCGCCGCCCTCAGGAACAAGCATTACAATCGTAATATCAGCAAGCGCAGCAATATCAACTTCGCTTTGACCAACGCCCACCGTTTCAATGATTACATAATCGAAACCAGCACTTTTCATCACGTCAGAAATCTCGATAATTTTTGGATGCAATCCGCCCAAAGAGCCTTTGCTGGCGAGTGAACGGATAAAAACGTTTGGATGATTATACCATTCGCTCATGCGGATTCTGTCTCCCAGTAAAGCACCTTTATTAAATGGCGAAGAAGGATCTACACAAAGAACGCCGACCTTCTTATTATCGTTGATCATCTCACCAATTAAAGCGTCAGCCAGGGAGCTTTTGCCCACGCCTGGGGCGCCTGTAATTCCGATAATTTTTGAAGAAGAAGGTTTTAAATTGAATAAAATTTCCTTATAATTATTTGTTTCATTTTCTATCAAAGAAATGGATCGGGCCAGAATTTTAAAGTCTGTATTTTTGTCAATATTATGTTCTCTATCATTCATCTATTTTATTTCAAATTGAAATATTCATAAAAATAATTCGCGGGTTTTAAATTGATCCATTGAGCCCGGTTGGCGTCAAAATCTTCATATTTGAATTGGAGAATTTCATCTAAGCTATAATTTAATTTATTTTCTGTTTTCCCTTTTGTAATAATTCCGAGGCCGTGGTCACAATCAAGCGTGAAAACATTTATATCATCGCTCAAACTTCGCAAATGCAAAAGCGTTCGCCACACATCTCCATTCCAGGTTCCACTTTTATCTCTCGCTTCCCATTCTTCAAAACTGACACTGGCAGCCTTTGTTTTCGGATTGCAATCATGAAGCACTATTATTCCATTATCAGATAGATAATTTAAAATGTTTTCAGCATCGCGCAAGGCAAAAGCATATTCGTGCATTCCATCAATTAAGGAAAGATTTATTTTTTTATCCGCAAATAACTGAGGTGCATTTTCTTTGAAGAAATCATCACTGGTTTTTTCAAAGTATTTATTATATAAATTATAAGGATTTAAGAAAGTTTTTCCGATTATTCTTAAAGTATCAAATTGGAAATCAGGATCGACTGAGACTTTAAATTTACTTTTTACTTTGAAAAAAATATGACCATTAAAGACACCAATTTCCAAATAATTAGGTAATTTTTTTTCTTTCATTAAGGTAAGAATTACTTTTTCCCGGTTCATATTTTAGAAGGTATTTACAGTAATTTATAATAATTAAAAATAATGGATTTTATAATAGATTTTAAAAAATTGAAAATGGAAGGAGTTTCTTCTACACTTTTATAAAAAATTTAAATTAGCCGTAATTTGCGATAACAAAAAAAATCTGAAAATTTAAGTGTATATAGTAAACTAACAAATTATCGCAATTCTTATTTTCAAATGACCAATTTCATTCCCATATTTCCTTTATCAATTGTAGTTTATCCGCATGAAGATCTGAACCTGCATATTTTCGAACCGAAATATAAACAACTAATTCGTGAATGTTTTGAACAGAAAAAACCTTTTGGAATGCCGGTGGTTATCAATAATAAAATAGAAGAGCTGGGGACATTGCTGGAAATAACTGAGATTACCAAGACTTACAAAACCGGCGAAATGGATATCAAAACAAAAGGAAAAAAGGTTTTTAGAATTTTGGAAGTGATTGAATCAGTGCCTGAAAAGCTTTACAATGGCGCGATTGTGACTTATCCGCCCAATCATAAATATGGAAAAAGATTGTTGATGAACAAAGTAATTGCTGCTACAAAACAATTGCATAAGATTCTCAATGTAAAAAAACCTTTGCATAAAAACGAAGCCGAAATCTGGAGTTATGACCTGGCTCATTCTGTTGGTTTAAAATTGGAAGAAGAATATGAATTACTTTCTTTGATGAATTAACTTCAGCGCCAGGAATATTTAAAAAGACATTTGGTAAAAGTAATTCCGGTGGTTTCTGAAATGGAGGCGTTGAAACAAAAAATAATATTAAACGGACATTTTAAAAATATTTCAGGGTTTAAGCTTTCGTGATATTTGAGTTTATTTGCATCAATAAAAACCCAATTTACATTTTGAGTACGACAACGCTATGTTTTGATTTTGGAAATACACTTCTTAAATGTGGCGTATTTATTATTGACCGTTTAACTGAAGTTGTTTCTTTAGAAAATGACCAACTGGCAACGGTTGCAGCGATTTTGGATCAATACAAACCGGAATGCACAATTCTTTCTTCGGTTATTGATCATCCTTTGGAAATTGAAAAATTACTAGCCGAAAGATCTTCATTTGTAAAACTCGATTCATCTGCCAAATTGCCTTTTACAACTCCTGTTTCAAAACCTGAAACGATTGGCGCAGACAGATTAGCACTTGCTGCTTTTGCTACCTTTTATTATAAAGATCAGAATAATCTGGTTATTGCTCTTGGTTCATGTATCACTTATAATTTTATCAACAAATACAATAGTTTCAATGGTGGAAGTATTTCTCCTGGAATGGAAATGCGCTTCAAAGCATTAAATCATTATACAGCCAAACTTCCCTTGGTAAAAGTTGATTGGGATTTCCCTTTAATAGGTTATGATACAAACACAAATATTTTGAGCGGCGTGTTGCTTGGAATGGCGGTGGAAATTGACGGTATTATTGATGCATACAAAGAAAAATTTGGCAAATTTAACGTGCTTTTAACCGGTGGAGATACCGCCAATTTTGCGCAGCATCTTAAAAACAAGATATTTGCC
>JBEPVG010000344.1:0-3007 GCA_041691175.1 Chitinophagaceae bacterium | reverse complement strand
GAACCTGCCTAATATATTCCATAAAAACCCTTTGCTCATTTGCGGTGAGTTTTCCTAACTTGTAATGAAGTTGAGGTAATCGTGTAAAAGCGTCTTTCCACCATGTGCGTAGCGATGCTTTGCCGGTTATAAAACCTTTAGTTTCCGGAATTCTGATTTTTAATTTGGGGCTGAAATGTTGGGCATTTTCATCGTACAATGCCAGCAAGTTTTCCAGGCTGTGTTCATTAAATGCTGCAAACCATTTCAGAGCGAGCGTTTCATTTGATGATGAGGATGGCATAATGGTTATATTTTAATTCTTTCTTCTAATAAAGGATTGTTCAGTAAACGAACAAATAATCCGAATTTCTATGTTTTTGAAAATGCATTTAGGTTCATCAACTACTCGAATTAAAAAAAATATGTCATAGCAAACGAACTCTGTCTGATGGTTTCTTTCGGATAAGGAAGAATTCCAATTCTTTTTTTATTAAGATCCCGATTCAGAGTTAAAATTCACAATTCTTCGGAAACCTTGGAAAAGGAATCACATCCCGAATGTTTGTCATGCCGGTTACAAATAAAATTAAACGCTCAAAACCAAGCCCAAAACCAGCGTGGGGCGCGCTTCCGAATCTCCTCGTATCCAGGTACCAGTTCATTTCTTCTACCGGAATGTTCATTTCTTCCATTCGTTTTTCCAGCACATCCAATCTTTCTTCACGCTGAGAACCACCAACTATTTCGCCAATCCCCGGAGCAAGAATATCCATAGCGGCCACCGTTTTTCCATCATCATTTTGGCGCATGTAGAACGCTTTTATTTCTTTGGGATAATTGATCAGAATTACCGGTTTTTTAAAATGCTTTTCCACCAGGTAACGCTCATGCTCACTCTGTAAATCAATGCCCCATTTATCCACCAAATATTGAAATTTCTTTTTTTTATTGGGAGCTGATTCTTTTAAAATTTCTATTGCTTCAGTATAAGTCAATCTTTGAAAATCATTATTAATTACAAACTCCAGCTTTTCAATCAATCCCATTTCGCTTCGCTCATTTTGAGGCTTTTGTTTATCTTCTTCCGCAAGACGGGTAGCTAAAAAATTTAGGTCTTCACGGTTATTTTCAAGTGCGTATTTAATAATATATTTGATGAATTCTTCCGCCAGGTTCATGTCATCTTCCAAATCTGAAAAAGCCATTTCGGGTTCGATCATCCAAAATTCTGCAAGGTGGCGGGCGGTATTTGAATTTTCTGCCCGAAAGGTAGGACCGAATGTATAAACATCGCCCAAAGCCATTGCTGCAAGCTCCGCCTCCAATTGTCCGCTTACGGTAAGATTAGATGCTTTTCCAAAAAAATCTTCTTTATAATTAATAGTTCCATCTTCATTTTTCGGAGGATTTGCTAAATCGAAAGCCGTTACATGAAACGTTTCTCCAGCGCCTTCGGCATCGGAAGCGGTGATAATCGGCGAATGCAGATAAATAAATCCTTTTTTATTGAAAAAATCATGAATAGCAAAGGCAAGCGAATGCCTGATTCTGAAAATAGCACCGAAAGTATTTGTACGAAAACGCAAATGAGCAATTTCTCTTAGAAATTCCAGACTATGTTTCTTCGGTTGAAGGGGAAATTTTTCCGCATCGCTATCGCCAAGCACTTCTACTTTTTGTGCTTTTAATTCCACTTTCTGGCCTTTGCCCAAAGAAGGAACTAAATTCCCTGTGATTTTTAAAGCTGCTCCGGTAGTAATTCTTTTTAAGAGCGCGTCATCGAATTTGCCTAATTTAAGTACATTCTGGAGATTGGAATTGGTGCTTCCGTCGTTTAATGAAATAAATTGGTTGTTCCTGAAAGATCTCACCCAGCCCATAACGGTTAATTGCTCGTTGAGAAAATCTCCTTCCAAAACTGCTTTAATACGCACTCTTTTGTTAAACATTTCATTTTTTTTAGAAACGCAAATATAAAGTAACAGCATAGAATTTTTGGCGCAATCCTTGTTTTATGAGTAATTTATAGGAGAAAAGAATCAACTATTCAGTCTTTTGGAACGGGTAAATAAAAAGAAAAAAATTCTTGTTTTACTATTTTAATGTAATATTGCAAAAGATTAAAGCTGACTAGTTTTCCTTTTGCTACGATTACATCAGTGTTAACAGAATCCATTCCATTATAAATATCAAAATTTAGATTTACAACTCAATTAGTGTTTTTGACTATTAATCTATACGTCTTTTTATGTACGACATTCTACAACTGAACGATATGCTCGTTCCGGAGTTGCTCGATATTGCTGAGCAACAAAATATAACCGACCCAAAAAATTTAGATAAACAGGAATTAATTTATAAAATTCTTGATAAACAAGCAACAATGGTACCCACCGAAAAAAAAGAAACCCCTTCTGAAAAGCCGAAGCGCAAACGTATTGCGAAACCGGTTGTAAAAAATGAAACTGCAGGCACAAATCCGGCTGAAGAATCACCTGTAGAAGCAGAAGAAAAAGAACTAAAACCAAAAAAGACAGAGGAAAAGAAAAAGCCTGTAAAAAAGCAAAAAGAAGAAGTTGCCGTGAAACCTGAATTCGATTTTTTTGATGAAGACGATGATGAAAATGACCATGTAGAGCGACTTGCGGACCCAAAAACTATTGCTCCTGCACTGATAGAATTATTGAAAAATGAAGATGAGGAGGAAGAAGAAACTATGCCTTCAATGGGGCCCTCTAATGGACACCAGCACCACCAAAAAAATAATTTTGGACAGAAAAAAGAGCCTTCTTTTAATATAGAATTTGACGGAATTATCCTGGCAGAAGGTGTGTTGGAAATGATGCCTGACGGATATGGTTTTTTGAGAAGCAGCGATTATAATTATCTTTCCTCTCCTGATGATGTGTATGTTTCACCTTCTCAAATAAAATTGTTTGGCTTAAAAACGGGAGATACAGTTTATGGTTCCGTACGTCCGCCAAAAGAAGGTGAAAAATATTTTGCTTTATTAAAAGTAGAAACC
>JBEPVG010000343.1:0-3012 GCA_041691175.1 Chitinophagaceae bacterium | reverse complement strand
TTCGGGATACCCGGCTGAGACAAATAACCGGCTGAAACAAAATATAAACATCAGATAATCTCAATCCAGAACTTCACAAATGTGCCCTTCCGCGTTTAATATCTCTATAATTTTTTCCGGTAAAATATTATTCCCTTCTACGCGTAAAATTTTATCACAATCCTGGAGATCGAAGTTTATTTTATTTTTCGGAAAATGTTTATGAAGCTTTTGAAATATAATATTGGATTTCTCCACTTCATAAACATTTGTTTTAAAAATTTCAATCATTTCTTTGCCTTTGCAATTTATGAAAATAGACATACGAAATAATAAGCAATGCCATTGTGAACAATGGAGAAAAAGTATTTGCACTCAAACCCTCTATGGAGAGATAAGCAATGAACGCAGAAATAAAATCAATACCAAACGCAACATACACCCATTCTTTGATTCGTTTATTAATTGGAACGATGATCAAAATGCCTCCAATCAAATGGCCAATACTTACTTCCCATCTAAACCAATCGGGCAATTGAAGATGATGCATTCCATCAATAGCCACCTGGCTGTTTATAAAAAATGCACCTGATAATTCGAATAAAGCAATAAGGCCGGTAGAAATCCAATATATAATTTTGTTCTTTCTTGCAGCGCCGGAAGCCAGGTAGGTTGCTTTATGAGTGCTTGCTGTTGCCATACTATTCATTTTTTATTGCTTATTTTCTACGTAATTGATCATCCAGTTTACACCAAATTTATCGGTAAGGCTTCCGAAATAATCTCCCCAAAATTCTTTTATAAAAGGGTGTTCCGCCTTGCCTCCGGCAGCCAGCGCATCGTATAGTTTTTCGCCTTCTTCTACATTATCAGTGTGTATGGAAATGTAGAAATTATTACCTTCTTTAAAAGATGCGTCGTTACAATTATCACTGGCCATTAAAACGGTGCCGTTATCCAATGGCAATGCGATGTGCATGATCTTTTCTTCCTGGCCGGCGGGAACAGGCATGCCCTGCGCATCTTTCATTCGCATCACCATTCGGAATTCACCGCCAAAAACTGATTTGTAAAAATTGAAGGCCTCTTCAGTATTGCCGTTGAAATTTAGATAAGGGTTTACTGCTTTCATTGTTTTTGTTTTAAAGATTAAGAGATTAGGTTGTTTTTAGATTTTATTATCTTCAAAGATATTGTTGTCTAATCTTTGATTTTTTTATAAATATTTTTTACCTGGTAAATATGCTTTTTGGTGTGGTAAACAATAAAAGTGACCCATTCCCAACGCGTAAATTCTCCTAAGCCAGGAAATGGAAAATCCATACAAGTCAATGACAAATCCATCGATTCTGCTTTCGATTTTATATCATCCATCGTCTGTCTTAATCCGGAAATAAGTCTTTCTTTTTCTTTAGGAATATCAGTCGGCCAGATAACTTTTGCAGATATTGCTTTTTTGGTAAAGTCAAGAAAAATTGATTTGAGATAATCAACATTTTCATCTATCTGTCTTACTGTGGGTTGGGTTTTTCCGGAAATTATTTTTGATATTCCCGGGTTGGACATTAGTAAATGTTCGGCTACCTGACCCGCAGTCCAGCTTCCTTCAAAAGGAATCATATTCAATTCAGTCCCATTAAACAATGAAAGAGCTTGAACTAATTCCCCGGTGGTATCTTGTAAAGATGAAAGCAAAGCTTTTTTATTTAATTCTTTTGTTGTAATGTTCATATTTCTTGTTTTTAATTTGATATGGAGTTAATTTTTTTTATGCTCCAAATTGTCTTAGATGATGGTCGCTGTGTTTGTAAACAAAATATCCTACTTCTTCTTTGGTCATTTTTCCAAAAAAAGGATGGATAAATTCGTCGTTGGGAAAATTAGCATATTCTTCAAGTTCATCAATCCATTTTTTCCTTTGAATTTCCAGGTCTCCGGTCTTTTCGTTTGCCATTACTTCAGGCGTTGTTGGCGTATTTTTTCTCAGTGGCGCATCATCTTTCAAAACATTTTTTAACGCGGCCTTTCCTATAATTCTTCCGAGAAAAACACGTTTACTTTTTATCCTGCCCAACATTAAATTTTGCCATAGTGCGTTATGAGTAAGCATCTGGTAAATATTCATTTTGCCCCAAACTGCCGTGCTGTTTTCATTTAATGAATTAATTCGTTGAATCAATTCATCCCGGGTTGTTGGGTCAAAGACTGAATTCATTTTCAATTTTATTTTCTACATAATTTTTAAAATTATCCAAAAACTCCCTGGCAAAAAATTCTTTGAACATTAAGAGGCGTTCTTGCTTCCTGCATCTATAGCCGTTTCTACTGTGATCGGATCAATCAAAAAATAGGAATCTCAATTAAAAGTTCGTTTACTGCTGTTACGAATTCAATTTTTTAAGTGGTATTATTTTTCTTCAATAAGTGACAAAATATTTCCAGATGGATCCTTGAACCAGGCTATATTAGGGCCTTTGCCTCCGCTCCGGCAAATACCTTTTGCATCGGTAATTAACTGGCCATCATACTGTTCAAATGTGATTCCTTTCTTAATTAGCCCGTCAACTGTTTCCTCAATATCTTTTACCGGAAAATTAAGGATCGTAAAAGTTGCAGGAACATGATTAGGCTTTGGATAAATGATAACGTGATTTCCTCCTTCAATATTCAATTCTATCAATCCCATAGATTTGTCTCGCACATCAAGGCCAAGAATTTCAGAATAAAATTGCTTTGCTTTTGAAATATCATTTACCGAAAATCCGCTAAATGCTTTTGATTTTTTCAACATGCTTTTATTTTTTTACATTATGAAGTGAACTTTTTCAATTATAATCTGGAACAACCACCGCCTACATTATTTAATCAAAAAACCAAAATCTTCCCTTATTCCATTTGACTATGAATGACCTCAAATACAAAAGCATTTCATCAGCAAGAAGGTTATAAGTTTTTCTTTCCAAAATTTATTTTCGAACTACAAACATAGAATCAAAAGTCAAATTATATGGGGTGTAAATACGCCATTATAAG